>JAJZHV010000182.1 GCA_021804345.1 Pseudomonadota bacterium
GTGGAAGATACCGATCTGGAACGCTCCACGGCGGCCTCCACCCAGGCCATTCTGGATGGAATGGCTTGGCTGGGGCTGGACTATGACGAGGGCCCATTCTTTCAGATGCAGCGCCTGGCCAGGTATCAGGAAGTAGCCGAGAGGTTGCTGCAAACCGGGCACGCCTATTACTGTTATGCCAGCAAGGAAGAGCTTGAATCCTTGCGCGAGGCACAACGCGCGCGCGGCGAAAAACCTCGCTATGACGGGCGCTGGCGCGACTCCAAAGCCACCCCGCCGGTCGGTGTAAAACCGGTATTGCGTTTTAAAACTCCGCTCACAGGCAGCGTCACCTTTCATGATCTGGTGAAGGGAGACATCACCGTAGCCAACGCCGAATTGGACGATCTGGTCCTGATGCGTGCCGACGGCGTGCCCACCTACAACTTTGGTGTGGTGGTGGATGACCTGGACATGCAGATTTCCCACATCATTCGTGGGGACGATCATGTGAACAACACTCCCCGTCAAATCAATATCATGCAGGCGCTGGGCGCCAGCATTCCCCACTTCGCCCATGTTCCCATGATTCTGGGGTCCGATGGCGAGCGTCTGTCCAAGCGCCATGGCGCAGTGAGTGTCATGCAGTATCGGGACCAGGGGTATTTGCCCGCAGCACTCATCAATTATCTGGCCCGTTTGGGTTGGTCCCATGGGGACGAGGAACGCTTTGACCGTACGCAACTGGTGGAATGGTTTGATCTGGAACATATCAGTCGCTCGCCAGCCCGGTTCAATGTCGACAAGCTGGATTGGCTCAATCAGCAGTACCTGCGGCAAACGCCCGCAGAGCAACTGGTGTTGGCCGTACGTCCCCTCTTGCAGGCCGAGGGCATCGATCCCGATCCCTCTACCCCGGACCTGGCCCAGGTCCTGGCTCTGCTGCAACCACGGGCCACGCGCTTGACCGACCTGGCGCAGGAGGCCATCATTTTCTATCGGCCCGCTGAACCCACCCCAGACCTGCTGACCCAGCATCTGGGCCCAACGGTCTTGCCCGTGTTGGCTGACCTGGCACGGCAACTGCAAGCGCTGGCGCACTGGGAGGTGGCGACCATTGCGGCAGCCATCAAAACTGTGGTGTCCAGTCATGGATTGAAAATGGGTCAGGTGGCCATGCCTGCACGCGTTGCGCTGTGTGGCACCACGCATACGCCCTCGCTGGATGCCACAATGCATCTGTTGGGACGGGAACGCGTCCTGAGCCGATTGCAGCACTTCAACCAGGCAAACCCCATCTAATCTCGGTCATGGGCGAGTTCATTCACTGTCCCCCTTCGCTTTTTCTCAGGTAGACGCATGCCACTCATCCTGCAAAGTACCACGCCCCTGCAGTCGGACCAATTGTCCGTGGTGGCCCAGATGGTTGGCGCCACCCAGATCCTGCCCGTGGCGCCCGCCACCATCCAGGGTAACCGGGCCGACTCAGGCTTCCATTGCTGGCGTCTGAACCCGGCTATTCCGGTGTCCGAGCTAGAAGCCTATTGCCAGCAGCAGCACTGGGACTGGGCCTTCGTTTCCGAGCAACAGTCCTTGCAGGCTCTGTCATTGGCCGTGTTTGACATGGATTCCACCCTGATTACCATCGAATGTATCGATGAAATCGCCGACATGCACGGCCTCAAGGCGCAGGTGGCTGCCATTACTCAGCAGGCCATGCGCGGGGAACTGGATTTTTCCCAAAGTTTGCGGCAACGCGTTGCGCTCCTGGCAGGCTTGGAGGAATCCGCCCTGCAACGGGTGTATGAGGAACGTTTGCGCTTGAGCCCCGGAGCCCTCGAACTCATGGCCGGGTTGCGCGCTCACCAGGTCACAACCCTGATGGTTTCGGGTGGGTTCACGTTCTTTGCGCACCGGGTGCGGGATCGACTGGGCCTGGACGCCTGCCTGGCCAATACCCTGGAGATTGTGAACGGGCGCCTGACCGGAAAGATGGTAGGGCCGATTCTGGATGCTCAGGGCAAAGCAGAGGCCCTGCAGCGCTTTCGACAGCAACGACCGGCCGGCAAGGTCCTGGCGGTGGGCGACGGGGCCAACGATCTGCTCATGATGCACGCGGCTGATGTGAGCGTGGCCTATCACGCTAAACCAGTAGTGCGCGCCCAGGCCACCTATGCGCTCAACTGGGTGGGTCTGGACGGTATCCTGAATCTGTTCACTTCTGGGGCATGATTCAAAAACAAGCCCCCCGTTGACTGGCAATGGGGGGCGGATGGGCTACAGGCCGGCGTGGGCAGAAACTGCCCGATGGTTAGACGGTATCAGTCCTTCAAGGTGAGATCACGCACCATCTTCACGCCCGGAATGGCACTCAAGGTGGCAGCCAATGCGGGTTCCAGCGGTGAATCGTTATCCACCAGCGTGTAGGCTACTTCGCCGCGGGACTTGTTCATCATGTTGTGAATGTTGATGCCGGCTTGGGCCAGGGTGGTGGAAATCTGCCCCAGCATGTTGGGCATGTTGTCATGGGCTAAAGCCAGGCGGAAGCGGGATTCCCGGGGCATGACCACGGCGGGGAAAT
>JAJZHV010000183.1 GCA_021804345.1 Pseudomonadota bacterium
TGCCCGGCGCCTACAGCCTGACGCCCACCTCTTTGGACGAATCCATCACTCGGCGCGCCGTACTGGGGCAGCTGGCGGGCGAACCTGCGCCGCAACTCCTGATCTGTGTGGTGGATGCCACTAATTTACGTTTGCACTTGCGCCTGGTGCTGGAGCTTAAACGCCTGGGCCGGCCACTGATGTTGACGCTCAACATGATGGATGTGGCGCGCCGCCATGGTATCGTGATCGACGTGGTGGCCTTGTCCCGGGAGCTTGAAATTCCCGTGGTAGAAACCGTTGCCGTGGAGCAGGGCGGGGCGGCCCCCCTGATTGCTTATCTGGAACAACATGGGCCCTTTCCCCCTTGCGCCCAACCCCCCTCCTGGAAAGACCCCAGCCCAGAGGAGTTGCGTGACATGGCCCTGCGGGTGCGCGCCCTGATCGCTGCCACCTGTGATGAGTCGCGCCGGGATGACCATCTCGACGATCGCCTTGACCGGGTGGTCATGCATCCGGTCACGGGGATGATCCTATTGGCCGCTATTTTGTTTTTTACCTTTCAGGCGGTGTTCAGTTGGGCTGTGGTACCCATGGATCTGATCAAAAATGCTGTGGCTGGTTTGGCCGATCTGGTCCGCTCACTTTTGCCCCCCGGACTGTTGCGCAGCCTGATCGCCGACGGGATTCTGTCTGGTGCGGGCAGCGTGCTGGTTTTTCTGCCCCAAATCCTGATCCTGTTTGCCTTTATCCTGGCCCTGGAAGACTCGGGATATTTGCCCCGAGCAGCCTTTTTGCTGGATCGCTTGATGGCGAGCGTGGGGCTGTCCGGACGCGCCTTCATTCCCTTGCTGTCCAGTTTTGCCTGTGCGATTCCCGGCATCATGGCCACGCGCACCATCCAGAACCGCCGCGATCGCATGACGACCATTTTGATTGCGCCCCTGATGACCTGCTCGGCCCGTCTTCCGGTGTATGCCCTGCTGATTTCCGCCTTCATTCCCCAGCGAACGGTGGCGGGTTGGCTCAATTTGCAGGGACTGGTGCTGTTTGCCCTCTACCTGGCAGGAATCCTCTCTGCTCTGGGAGTGGCCCTAGTGCTGAAACGCACGTCAGGGAATAGTTACCAGGCTCTGATGATGGAGCTGCCCTCCTATCGCTTGCCCAATTTGCGTAACCTGGGAATGGGGTTATGGGAACGTGGTGTCATTTTCGTGACCCGAGTGGGTACCATCATCTTGCCCCTGATGGTTCTGCTCTGGTTTCTGGGCTCCTTTCCAGCGCCTGCGCCCGGCACCACGATGCCAGCCATTCAGTCCAGTCTGGCGGGGATGATTGGCCGCGGATTGCAGGGGGTGTTTGCACCGATCGGGTTCAACTGGCAAATCTGTATCGCCCTGGTGCCCGGCTTGGCCGCCCGGGAAGTGGCCGTGGGCGCCCTGGGGACCGTCTATGCCCTGGCCAATACGGGTCCGGATGTCAGTGCCACGCTGGCCCCACTGTTGGCGCGCTCCTGGAGTCTGCCCACAGCGCTGGCCCTGTTGGCCTGGTATGTCTATGCCCCGCAATGTGTGGCGACATTGGGCGCAGTTCGACGCGAAACCGGCTCCTGGCACTTGCCTGCTGCGATGCTGGGTTATCTGTTTGCCCTGGCCTATGGTGCCGCGTTCATCACGTACCACGGGGCGCAATTTGTTCTGGGCCTGTAATCGGGTGTTTGGGCCCGGAATCGTTATACACGGGAACATCCTTCTGCGGAGGTCATTGCCATGTCCTGGGACTCATGGGTTGCACTGGCCCTGGTGGCCTTTTGCGCGGTCTATGTGCTGCGCCGGCTAGTGGGTAAACCGCACTGCGGCGCAACCCCGGGCTGCAAGAATTGCGCTGACCCCCTATCTGGGTGTGACGCCAAGGATTCTGGCGCCCCAGTTGTGCCGCCAAAATCCTTGCGCCCATGAAGGCCTAGCACGCCAGCACCCGCATCAAACCAATGCCGGATTATCCCTTATGCCAGAACTGCCCGAAGTAGAGGTTACTCGCCTAGGACTGGAACCCCATGTGAGGGGTGCCCGGATTTCGGCGCTGGTGGTGCGTCAAGCGCGTTTGCGCTGGCCGCTTCTGGCGGATCTGGGGCAACGTCTTGCCGGACAATCCATTCTGGGCCTGGAACGGCGGGCAAAATATCTGCTGTTTCACACCACGGCGGGGACCTTGATCATTCACCTGGGAATGTCCGGGAGCTTACGCCTTCTCACCCAAGAGTACCCACCAGGTGCACATGATCACGTGGACTTGGTGCTGGAGCAACAGGGACAGCGCTACTGGCTGCGTTTTAATGACCCCCGTCGTTTTGGCGCAATGCTCTGGCAGCCGGCGGGACAGGCCATTCTGGGCGCACCACCGGTACTCGATGGCTTGGGTCTGGAGCCCTTTGATCTCCAATGCCGGGGAGCCTGGCTGTATCGGCACACGCGCACCCATACGGCCGCCATTAAACCGCTTTTGCTGGCGGGGCGGATCGTGGTGGGGGTGGGCAACATCTACGCCAGCGAAAGCCTGTTTCTGACAGGCAAC
>JAJZHV010000184.1 GCA_021804345.1 Pseudomonadota bacterium
GAGGCCATGTTCAGTCCCCCGATTGGGTGGCCCGGGCCTTGACTTCCTGAGGCCTGACTTCCAGGCTGAGGCGGTCCAGAACTCCGTTCACATACTTGTGCCCGTCCGTACCGCCAAACACCTTGGCCAGTTCTACCGCTTCGTTGATGATGACCCGAAAGGGTGTTTCGGGATGAGACAGCAATTCGTAGGCGCCAATCCACAACACGGCACGTTCCACTGGGCTCAGCTGCTTGGCCTCGCGATCCAGATAAGGCTGCAGACGTGCATCCAGCAGGTCACTCTGGTGCACCACGGCTGCCAGCACGCGATCAAAAAAGGCTAGGTCGGCCCGCGCAAAGCGTTCCTGGGACACGATCTGGGCACGAATGACCGGCACCTCATGGTGCGTTAGCAGCCACTGATACAGCCCTTGAACCAGCCCTTCCCGCGCCCGGCGCCGTGCCGACTTCATAATACGCCGCTGCGCACTTCGCGCAGCAGATGAGCCATCTCGATAGCGGCCAGGGCACAGTCCTGGCCCTTGGATTCGGTGCGGGCAAAGGCTTGCGCATCGTTCTCCACCGTCAGAACCCCATTGGCGATGGGCACGCCCGTTTCCAGTTGCACCCGGGTGATGCCGGCAGCCGACTCGTTGGACACCACCTCGAAATGGTACGTGTCCCCGCGTACCACACAGCCTAGGGCGATCAGGGCATCAAAACGGCCAGTCTGGGCCAGCGCCTTGAGCATGAGAGGCAACTCCAGCGCCCCCGGCACGCGCAGCACCGGAATATCGCCCTCCCCCACCCCCAAATCCAGCAACCCCTTACCGGTGGCTGCCAGCAGTTGTTCGCCAATGGCTTCATTGAAACTGGCCAGTACAATGCCCACGCGCAACCCCTTGCCGCTGATGCCGCTTTCGATCAAACCGCTGTTACGGGTTTTATTGCTCAGGTGTGACATATCCACAAATCTCCAGTCCGAAACCAGCCATGCTAGGTATTTTGCGCAAACGGGATAAGACTTTCATCTTACCAACGCCCACGTCCTGCAGAATTTGGGCGCCCACGCCGTACAGTCGAGGATCCCACTTATGTTCGGCGGGGTGATCGTCACACCCAGCATCCGCCCAGGCAATCAGATCCTGGGCCGTTTCTGCGCCATGTAACAGGACCAGCACCCCACAGCCCGCCTCGACGATTTTTTTCAGGGTGTTTTGAATGCCAAAGGAATGACGCCCTGCCCCATCATCAAAAATATCCAGCACCGAAAAGGGCTCGTGAACCCGCACCAGCGTTTCCCGATCCCGCTGCACCTGCCCATAGACTAGGGCTAGATGAGCCTGATGCGCCACCACGTCGTAGTAGGCCACAACCCGGAATTCGCCATAGGCGGTTTGTAGCTGGCGCGTGGCAGCCCGCTCGATGAGCTTTTCATGTTGACTGCGGTAATGGATGAGATCCGCAATGGTCCCCAGTTTCAGGCCATGGGTCTGGGCAAATTGCAGTAGGTCGGGCAAACGGGCCATTTCGCCGTTGTCCTTGAGGATTTCACAGATGACTGCCGCGGGCTCCAGACCGGCCAAGTGCGCCAGGTCACAGCCGGCTTCGGTATGCCCTGCCCGAATCAGTACGCCGCCCCGACGCGCCATGAGAGGAAAGATATGTCCGGGCTGGACCAAGTCATCCGGGCGGGCAAAACGGGCCACGGCAGCCTGAATGGTGCGGGCCCGATCTGTGGCCGAGATCCCCGTGGTCACCCCTTGGGCAGCCTCGATGGAGACGGTGAAATTGGTGGTCATGGAAGAGCGGTTATCCGATACCATGAGCGGCAGGTTCAGTTGCCGGCAGCGTTCTTCCGTCAGGGTCAGACAAATCAGGCCACGCCCGAATCGGGCCATGAAGTTGATGGCCTCGGCGTTGACATGGTCCGCTGCCAGGATCAGATCGCCTTCGTTTTCACGATCTTCGTCATCCACCAGCACCACCATTTTTCCGGCCTTCAGGTCGGCAACCAGTTCGTCTGTGGTGGAAAGCCCGGAAGGCAAAGGGCGGGAAGCAGCAGTCGTCATGGATGGTCAGGCCCGGAGAATTGTAAAGAGCGGCAAACGGTAGACTCAAAGAGTGATTCTACCAGAAACCCCCGATACCGCTTGCTCCTGATCCCATTCACTGGACCGGTGCGCATAGCGCGCCAGAAGGTCCACCTCCAGATTCACCCGGTCTCCGGTCTGCAACGTGGCCATGGTGGTCACCGCCCGGGTATGGGGAATGAGGTTGATGTCGAACTGATCCTGTTGCACCGCATTGACCGTCAGACTGATGCCATTGACCGTGATGGAGCCCTTGCGCGCAATATAACGCGGCAGATCGCCCGGGGCCTGTAGGCGCAGCAACCAACTCTCGCCACGGGGTTGGTACAGGACAACAGTTCCTACCCCATCCACGTGTCCGCTGACCCAATGTCCGCCCAGGCGGTCCGACACACGCAGCGCCTTTTCCAGATTAAGTGCCGCTCCGGCCTGCAAGCCACAGGTATGCTCCCGAGTATAGATC
>JAJZHV010000023.1 GCA_021804345.1 Pseudomonadota bacterium
GCCCCAGCCTATCCCTCCATCGTGGCTGGAGGGGCCAATGCCTGTATTTTGCATTATGTGGAAAACAACGCTCGGCTGCGTCCGGGCAGCTTGCTGCTCATCGATGCCGGATGCGAATACCAGGGCTATGCGGGGGATATCACCCGCACCTTTCCGGTGGGCGGCACCTTCAGTGCCCCCCAGCGTGACCTGTATCAGGTGGTCCTGGCAGCGCAGCAGGCGGCCTTGGCCCAGGTCAAGCCCGGCAAGCCCTTTCAGGCTTATCATGAGGCGGCCTTGCGGGTGCTGGTGGAAGGGTTGATCCACTACAAACTCTGCCGGGGGTCGGTAGAGGCCGTGCTGGCCTCCCAGGATTATCAGCGCTTTTACATGCATCGCACCGGGCATTGGCTGGGCATGGATGTGCATGATGTGGGCTGTTACACGCATCAGGGGCGTTCTCGGAGTCTGCAGCCGGGGATGGTGCTGACGGTGGAGCCGGGTCTGTATGTGCGTCCTGGTCCTCAGGTGCCACGCGCCTTTCGGCACCTGGGTATCCGTATCGAAGATGATGTGCTGGTCACACCCACGGGACATACGGTATTGACGGCCGAGGCGCCCAAAACGGTGGCCGATATCGAAGCCTGGATGCAGGACTGAAGGAACCAGAGGCGTTCTTGCTGCGTCCCAAGAGGGTGTCCCATAGGGAAGTCGTGGGCTGTGGCCCGTCTCTCGAGCCTGCGTTTGGGGGGCAGAACTGGGCCAGGGGCCCAACTGGCGCTGCACGCTGCGCTTTGGTGATGGATGAATGAGGGGAGTAACGAAAGATTATGCGGGATGTCATCATGGTGGGGGGTGGGCCGGTGGGTGCGGCGGCTGCTCTGGGGTTGGCGCGCGCTGGGCTGGAGGTCACCTTGCTGGAGGCGCGCACCTCGCTTCTGGCCGATGATCGGCGCACACTGGCCATTGCCCAGGGCAGTCGAGACATACTGGAGGATCTGGGCGCCTGGCCCGACTCCCATGAAGTAACACCCCTCATAGATATTCATGTGACCCAGAAGGGCCATTTTGGCCAGACGCTGCTGACGGCCGCAGAGGCCGGTGTGCCCGCCCTGGGCTATGTGATGCGCTATAACGCGCTGGTACAAGCCCTGGCTAGGGCTCTGGAACGCTCCTCGGTGCGGGTGCTCACGGGGGCTACGGTGCAAGCCGTGCAGCCGGGGGCCACCCAGGCCACGGTGCTCTGGTCCCAAAGCGCAGAAGAGCGTCAGGCCCACACGGCTCTGGCCATTCTGGCCGATGGCGGGCGCGCCCTGACGGCGGCCACCTTTGGCGCTCCGCAGGAGTCGGCCTACACCCAGGTGGCCCTAGTGGCCCAGGTGGAAACCGACCATTATCACCAGGGGCGCGCCTACGAACGCTTCACGCCTACTGGTCCGGTGGCGCTGCTGCCCCTGGAGCGCCATTACGCCCTGGTGTGGACGGACACCCAGGCGGTGGTGGAATCCCTGATCGCCTTGCCCGAGACCGAATTTTTGGCCCGTTTGCAGGCCCATTTCGGGGACCGGGCTGGGCGGTTTCTGGCCGTGCGGGGACGTAGCTGGTTTCCCCTCACCCTCAAAATCGTCCCCTCCGTGACCCGGGCCCATTGTTTATGCATCGGTAATGCGGCCCAGACCATGCACCCGGTGGCGGGCCAGGGCTTCAATCTGGGCTTGCGCGATGCCGCCACCCTCTGTGCCCAGGTGCAGGACTGGGCGGCCCCCCTTGGGCCCACACCCACTTTGACGGCCCTCACCTGGCTGGGCAGCGAGGCCATGCTGGCGCAGTATGTTCGGGCGCGCACGCTGGATCGGCGCGCCGGCATTGCCATGACCCATGCCCTGGTCACGCTGTTTTCCAACGACTGGCCCCTGTTGCCCCTGATGCGCGGCAAGGCCCTGGCCGCCATGAACTGGCTGCCCCTGGCGCGCCGCACCCTGTCCCGGGTCATGATGTTTGGTGTTTCCCAGGCACTGCCCGCCTTGCCGCCGCTGCCTTCCCTACCGCGCCGGCTGGCCAGCCGGCTGCTGCGAGAAGAAGCATGAAACAAGCCCCCTATGACGTGGTGATCGTGGGCGCGGGAATTACCGGCCTGGCCCTGGGGTTGGCCCTGCACCAGGGCGGGCTGCGCGTGCGGGTGCTGGAGCATGCCCCGTTGGCGCGCTTCGTGCCCGAGCCGGGCTTTGATTCCCGGATTTATGCCCTCAGCCGCTCCAGTCAGGCCTTCTTGCAGCAGGTGGGGGGCTGGGAGCAGCAGGATGCCAGCCGCCTGCAGCCCATTCTGGGCATGGAGATTTGGGGTGACCGTCAGGGCCGCTTGCAGTTTGGGGCGGCGCAGCACTCCCATCGAGCGGGCAGCCCGCGGGCTGCACCCCAGGCCCAGGGCACCATTGTGGAGGCCGGGGCCATGCTGGAGGGTTTGCTGCGCGTGATGCGGGTCGAGGCCCCCGATTTGGTGCAAGTGCCCGAAACGGTTCTGGCAGTGGAGCATGAGCCCGCAGGATTGCTGCTGCGCCTGCAGCGTGGGGCGCCCCTGCGCTGTGCGCTCCTGGTGGCGGCCGATGGTGTGGGCTCGCCGGTGCGCGCCCACATGGGGGTGAGTGCCACCTTCAAGGCCTATGATCATCAGGCCCTAGTGGCCAATTACCGGACCAGTGGACCCCATGGCGGCCTTGCGCGCCAATGGTTTAGCGCAGGAGAAGTCTTGGCCCTGTTGCCTTTGCCTGGGAACCATGTGTCCCTGGTGTGGTCTGCCCGTAAGGCCCATGCGCGGCGTTTGCTGGAAAAAACACCGGCGCAGCGCATGGCAGCCATTGAGGGGGTTATCGGGCCCTCAGTGGAGGCAGGGCCAGAGGCCCTGGCCGCCCCGCAATTGCTAGAGGAACTCACCACGCCCCAGGGCTTCGATCTGCGCCTGATGCGCCCCGACACCCTGGTGTTGCCGCGTTTTGCTCTGGTGGGGGATGCGGCTCACGGCGTGCACCCCATGGCCGGCCAGGGTTTGAATCTGGGGTTGCAGGATGCCGCCACCCTGGCCACGGTGCTGTTGCATCGGGGATGGGGGCCGGATTGTGGCGACTGGTCCCTGTTGCGGCGCTATGCCCGGGCGCGCCAGGAGCCCATTGCCCTCATGCAGGGCTTGACCGATGGCCTGTACCGACTGTTTGACAGCGAGCAGTGGGGGTTGCCACTGTGGCGTAACTGGGGCATGAACCGGGTCAATCAGTGGGGCTGGCTTAAAAACCGTCTGATGGCTCATGCCAATACCGGATCACAATGAATTTACAATGGAACGATCAATGATGCGTGCAGGATTAACCCGAATAGTCCCTAGTCCCTTCTTCTTGCCCCAGAGCGTCCGCCACCTTCTGTCCGCCGGCTTAGGGCTCTGTGCGGGGCTGGCCTTGCTGGGCGCCACCTTGCCGGCCCGGGCGGATGTCAACAGCGTGCGCCATTTGCTGGAGTCCCGGGTGCCCAAATTGGCACCCCATGTCACGCATATCAACCCGGCCCACGCCTTGGGGTTGTACGAACTCTTTACGGACGACCGGCAGATTCTCTACACCGACGAAAACGTCACCTATCTCATTTCGGGGGATATTCTGGAGGCCAAAACCCTGACCAATCTGACCGAAGCGCGCCTAAAGGTGCTAGGGGCCATCAAGCCGGAGACCTTGCCCCTGGATTTGGCCATGAAAAAGGTCAAGGGCAATGGCAAACGTCAACTGGTGGTGTTTTCCGACCCCGACTGCCCCTATTGCCGCAAGCTGGAAAAGGAACTGACGGGGGTGACCGATGTCACCATCTATACCTTTGTATTCCCCATCGGCAGCCTGCATTCCCAGGCCCCGGAGCGGGCGCGCTGGATCTGGTGCGCCCCCGATCGGCAAAAGGCCTGGGATGATTACCTGCTGCATGAGGTCCTGCCGCCCAAAAAGGAATGCCCCGCCCCACAACTGGATACCATCCAGGCCCTAGCGGAAAAATACCGGATCAACGGCACGCCCACCCTGATCTTTGCAGACGGGCAGATGGTTCCGGGCGTCGTGTCCCAGGCCGATCTGGAAAAAATGCTGGGCCCACGCTGAGGGGATCTTCTGCCTAACCGGGTCTTCTCCCAGGCCGGCTAAAACTGGCGATAAAAGGCGTCGTTGGCCTGTAACTGCTTGCGCGCGGCTTGGAATGGGGGGTAAATCCGGGCCACGGTGGCCCAGAAGGCCGGGCTGTGATCCAGGTGGACCAGATGCGCCACCTCATGGGCCACCACGTAGTCGATTTCTGCGGGCGATGCTTTCATCAGGCGCCAATGCAGGCGAATCTCTCCCCGACTGTTGCAACTGCCCCAACGCGTGCGGGCATTGGTCAAAAACAGGGGCGGCGTGGGGCGCCCCAGTTGTTGTGCAAAATAAGCCACCCGCTCCGGCAAATACTCCAGCGCCCGGGCGCGATACCAGTTGCGTACCAGTTCGGGCACAGGCCCCCGGGACGGATCCACTTCCAAAGGCTCTAGCGGGGAGGGGGGTTCTAGCGCCAGGCTCCCTTGCGGATGGTCAAAGCGTAACAGGCGGGTCTGCCCCATCCAGGGCAAGGCCTCGCCCTCTTGGAAGGCGGGGGCCTTCAGTGCATTGACCCGTTGCCAATGGGCCAGCTTTCTTTGCACCCAGGGCCATTGGGCCCGGATGGCCTGCTCGGCTTCCTGCAAGCCAACCCAGGGCGGCAGGGCCACGGTCAGCCCACTGTGATTGACGATCAGGCCAATGCTGCGTCGCCGGGCGCGCCGGGCCACCTGATAGACCACTTCCTGCTGGTCGATGTGCAGGCGATAGTGCCGCAAGCCCTGTGCCGCTGCCGGCGCCGGTAAGCCCAAGACTTGCCCCCGCGTGCGGGCCGCAGCCGACTTTTTTTTGCGCACGTAATAGACGGCTTTTTGGCCACTGAGCTGTTCCAGTCGGGCTTCGATCCACTGTTCGGCCTCCTTGCTCACTGCAAGGCCTTCCCGCCCCACGCTGGGGATAGGGGGGCCCAAGCACACCTGGATCAGTCCCGGATGCTTGTCCAATAGCCCCTTGCGCCAAATCTGACCGGCATTATGGACCAGGGGTACCACCGGCACCCCTGCGGCCGCCGCCAGTAACCCCCCGCTGGGGGCATAGCGCGCCTTGTACCCGAAGGGAACGCGCGTGCCTTCGGGAAAGATCACCACATGCAAACCGGCCTTGAGGCGTTCCAGGCCTTGGGTTTGCACCTGCATGAAGGCCTCGCGGGGCTGATCGCGGTCGATGGCGATGGGGTCCAGCTGCGCCATGCCCCAGCCAAAAAACGGAATGGAGAGGATTTCCCGTTTCAGCACAATGCAATGGGGTGGGACGAAGGCGGGAAAAAACATGGTTTCCCAGGCGGATTGATGCTTGGCCAGAATCACGCAGGGCTCCTGGGGCAGATTCTCCCACCCTTCCACCTCAAAGCGTACCCCGCACAACAGGGTGCCCAGGCGCAGCATGAGGCGACACCAGGCTCCGGAAAAATACCGTGGACCACGGGCAGAAAAGGGTTTGGACAAAAACATCAAGGACACGAAGGGGGGCGTGAGCAACAACTGGCAGACCAGGAACAAGGCCGAGCGCAGGGCAATCATGCGGCGTCGTCCCCTGTGGGATGCGCATGAGAGGGCACTGGGTTAGCGGTGATCTGGCGCACAGCTTCGGCTAAATCGGCAAAGACCTGGGTGCCCGCCGGCAGGCCACCGGCATCCAGGGTTTTTTGACCTTTTCCGGTGAGTACCAGCATGGGCTGGGCGCCCGAATCCCGGGCGGCCACCAGATCGCGCAGAGAATCGCCAATGGCGGGTACCTGACTGAGCGGAATGTTGTAGCGCTGCTGGATTTCTTCAAACAGGCCGATGGCCGGCTTGCGACAGCGACAGCGCGCCTCGTTGGCGTGGGGGCAAAAAAAGATGGCATCTAGGGCAGCGCCCTGTTGGGCCAGGGCGTCGATCATTTTTTGATGGATGCGATTGAGGGTGGCCATGTCGAACAGGCCACGCGCAATGCCCGACTGATTGGTGGCGATCACCACGTGATAATCCAGTTGGTTAAGGCGCGAAATGGCCTCCAGACTGCCTGGAATGGGACGCCATTCCTCGGGGCTCTTGATGAAACGCTCGCTGTCGATGTTGATGACCCCGTCGCGATCCAGGATGACCAGTTTCATCCGGCTCATCCTTCCAGGCGGGACAAGTCCGCCACCTGATGCATCAAACGCTGCAAGCGCGCCAGCAAGGCCAGTCGGTTATTGCGCAGGGCCAGGTCGTCGCTCATCACCATCACGGCGGAAAAAAACGTATCCACGGGGTCCTTGAGCTGAGCCAGGGCCAGCAAGGCTGCGGTATAGTCCAGCCGCACCAAGTGCTGGTCCACGATCGGCTCCAGTTGCAGCAGGGCCGTGAGCAAGGCGCCCTCGGCAGGTTCTTGTAAGAGATCTTGACGCACATCCAGGGTATGCCCGCGGGCGGCCCCGGCAGATTTTTTGAGCAGGTTGCCAATGCGCTTGTTGGCCGCAGCCAAGCTGGCGGCTTCGGGCAGTTGCTGGAAGTGGCGCAGGGCCTCTAGGCGCGGCAGCAACCGGTCCAGACGCGCCAGGGCGGGAAGCGGAGGGGCGTCAGGGGGCGCACTTGGGTGCGGGGGTTCGGCCCCCGGTGGTGGTTCGGTGCCAGGCAGGCTGTGCAGCACGGCTTCGCATTCGTCCGCGCCATAGCCCTTGTCGCGCAGATAGCCGCGCAAGCGCTCGCTCATGAAGGACAGAACGCTGGCCTGGGTGGTGGGTGCAATCTGGCCCGGGTCAAAACCCTGGGCGCTTAAGGCCAGCAAGGTGGGCAAGGACAGGGGCAGTGGGGTTTCGATCAGAATGCGCAATACCCCCAAAGCGCCCCGGCGCAGGGCAAAGGGGTCCTTGTCGCCGGTGGGGATCTGGCCGATTCCAAAAATTCCCACCAGGGTGTCCAGCTTGTCCGCCAGGGCCAGAACCTGCCCCAGCGCGGTATCGGGCAGGCTGTCCTGGGCAAAGCGGGGGTGGTAATGATCTTCGATGGCGTGTGCCACGGCCGGAGCCTCTCCATCCTGCAGGGCATAATAATGCCCCATCAGTCCCTGCAGTTCGGGAAATTCGCCCACCATGTCGG
The DNA here is from genome assembly GCA_021804345.1 of Pseudomonadota bacterium. Lineage (GTDB taxonomy): Bacteria > Pseudomonadota > Gammaproteobacteria > Burkholderiales > Ferrovaceae > JAJZHV01. The sequence continues at coordinate 7,199 of JAJZHV010000023.1, forward strand.
TGAGCAAGTCGGCCTTCATGAGCAGTGCCGAGCGTGCAGCCATGCGGCTATCCAGTTCCAGTAGCGTGGCTATGGCCTGGGCCAGGGATTGCAGACGATGAGTGCGCTGCAGCATGCTGCCCAGGCGGTTGTGGTAGACCACCTCAGCCAGACGGGGCACGCGCTCAGACAGGGGGGTTTTGCGATCCTGTTCGAAAAAGAAGCGGGCGTCGGCCAGGCGCGCACGCAACACCCGTTCGTTGCCGGCAATGATGGCCTGCGGGGCCTCTGTTTTGAGGTTGCTGACCAGCAGAAAGCGCGGTAACAGGCGTCCCTGGGCATCGCCTAAGGGGAAGTATTTCTGGTGTTGTTGCATGGACAGAATCAGGCATTCCTGGGGAACGGCGAGAAAGGCCTCGTCGAAGGCGCCGGCATAGACCACGGGCCATTCCACCAGGGCGGTGACTTCCTCCAGCAAATCGGCCCCTGCTAGCACGCGATCGGGCCCTGCCGCCTGGGTCAGGGCCTCCTGAATGCGCTGGCGCCGGGCAGCGAAAGAGGCCACCACATGGCCTTGCTGTTCCAGTAGCGCAGCGTAATCCTCGGCCCGTTGCAGGGTGAGCGGGGCATGGCTTAAAAACCGGTGGCCTAGGGTGGTTCGACCCGCGCTCAAGCCCAGCAGGGTCAGGGGTAGCACCTGGGTGCCATGCAGCACCATCAGGCCATGCACCGGGCGCACAAACTGATCCTCGCCCGCACCCCAGCGCATGACCTTGGCCACTGGCAAGGTGGCACAGGCCTGTTGCAGCAGTTCGGGCAGTACCTGACCCAGGGTTTGTCCCGGCTGAGTGGTGCGATAGGCATACAGGGTTTGTCCCTTGGCGTCGGTGAGCGTGTGCAGTTGCTCCACACTCACCCCGCAGGAACGGGCAAAGCCCAGCAGGGCTGCAGTGGGCTGGCCTGCTGCATCCAGCGCAGCACGCACCTGCGGGCCGCGTCGTTCCACGTTCTGCGCCGGCTGGCGGGCGCTGACGGCGCTGAGGGTGAGCGCTAGGCGCCGAGGCGAAGCAAAGGCGGTCAACACCGACTGGGGGCTGGTAAAACCCAGCGCGCTTAAGGCCTGGTGCAGGCTTTCGGCAAAATGCTGGCCCATGCGCTCCAGTCGTTTGGGGGGGAGCTCCTCGGTGCGCAGTTCGATGAGCAAGGTCTGGGGCGGGGTGTTCTCCTTCGGCAGCGCCGGTGGCGGTGCGGATTGTGCCTCGCCTGAGGGAGTACCGGCGGTAGGCGGGGTTTGGTGCTTGAGCATGGGATAGCCCAGTGCTGCACGCGCCTGGTCATAGGCCTGGGCCACCTGGCGCGCCAAGGTCCGGATGCGGCCAATATAAGCCGCGCGTTCGGTCACGGAAATGGCGCCGCGGGCATCCAGCAGATTGAAGGTATGGGAACACTTGAGCACCATCTCGTAACCCGGCAGGGGCAAACCGGCCCCGATCAGGCGTGCTGCTTCGGTCTCGAACCCCCCGAATTGCCGGAACAGCCATTCGGCGTTGCTCTGTTCGAAGTTGTAGCGCGATTGTTCCACCTCGTTTTGGTGGTACACATCGCCATAGGTCAGGCCCTCGGTCCATACCAAGTCATAGAGGCTGTCGCACCCTTGCAGGTACATGGCCAAACGCTCTACCCCGTAGGTGATTTCGCCCAGCACTGGACGGCAGGTCAGTCCGCCCACCTCCTGAAAATAGGTAAACTGGGTGACTTCCATGCCGTTGAGCCACACCTCCCAGCCCAACCCCCAGGCCCCCAGCGTGGGGTTTTCCCAATCGTCTTCCACAAAGCGGATGTCATTGTGACGCGGATCGATTCCCAGCACCGACAGCGAGCCCAGGTACAGGTCCTGAATATTCGTCGGTGAGGGTTTGAGAACCACCTGGTACTGGTAATAATGCTGCAGGCGGTTGGGGTTTTCGCCGTAGCGTCCATCCTTTGGGCGGCGCGAAGGCTGCACATAGGCCGCGCGCCAGGGCTCCGGCCCCAGGGCGCGCAAAAAGGTGGCGGTGTGCGAGGTGCCCGCGCCCACTTCCATGTCAATGGGTTGCAGCAGGGCGCAGCCCTGCTCGCTCCAGTACTGTTGCAGGCGCAGGAGGATCTCCTGAAAAGTGATCATGAACGATTCGCTATAGATTCGAGAGGTGAAAGAGAGACGAACAGACTTCGCCGTAGGCCTGAAATATACCGCATTTGTGCCTCGGCCGGTTTAGCGGGGGTTACGCAGCTGGGCCACACCCACAAGCCCCAGAGCTAGAAACCAGATCAGGGTCCACTCGGGAATGGATAGCGTCCAGAAGGTCCAGCCCACCGTGGCGCATTCGCCCGAGCCCTTAAGCACCACAGCCAGTGCCTTGAAAAAGGAGTTGGCCTGCAGGATATAGTTGAGCCCCGGACCGCAGGAGGGCACTTGGTCGGGCGGCAGATGTTGCAACCACACCTGGCGGGCGGCAATGGCGGCGCCTACGCTGGCGGTGACTCCGGCGCCGGCGGCATAGATGCGTACCCCTAGTTGGCGCGGGTCGTGCAGGGAGGCCAGCAAAAACACCACGCCCAGGGCAATCATGGCAATGCGCTGAAAAATACAGAGGGGGCAGGGGTCTTCACCCAGGGCGTGCTGCAAATACAGCGCAAACCCTGTCAGGCCGGTGGAACAAAGAAACCCCAGGATATAAAACAGGCGGCGCGCAGGAAGCAGGGTCATGGTTTTTTGGATATGGGAATGGAAAGGAACAAGGCCAACAGGCATAAGCTAAGGATACCGTAATTGCCGGTGCGCACAAAAGGGGTGCTGCCTTCATACCCCTGCACTTGCCCTGCCAGGTTGAAGATTTCTCCCCGAGGGGCGCGGTTGATGAGATGGCCACGGGCATCGATGATGGCCGTCACTCCGGTGTTGGTGGCGCGCAGCATGGGGCGTCCGGTTTCCAGGGCCCGGGCCTGGGCCATTTGCAGATGCTGTTCCGGACCGATGGAGTTTCCAAACCAGGCATCGTTGGTCACGTTCACCAGCAAGGTGGCGCGTGGCAGGGCCTGGCGGATTTCATCCCCAAAGGCGTCTTCATAGCAGATGTCCACGCCCACCCATTGCCCGGCCACGCGCAGGTGTGGTTGATGGGGCGCGCCCCGCTTCTGGCTGTCCA
>JAJZHV010000024.1 GCA_021804345.1 Pseudomonadota bacterium
GTGTAATGAGGACAGTCCAGCAAGCCTTGCACGAATGATTCCTGTTGCACCGATTGGGCATCGCCCAACACGCCGGGCAACTGCCGCAATACGGCATCCATCAGCACCATGGCGGGAAGTTCTCCACCCGACAGGACGTAGTCGCCAATGGAAACCTCCTCTTGCACCTCGCGCTGCAGCAAGCGCTCATCCACGCCCTCGTAGCGTCCAGCCAGCAGAATCAACCCCGCCATACCGGAAAAAGCCATCACCCGCTGGTGCGTCAGCGCTTTGCCTTGGGGGCTCAAGTACACCACATGGGGGTGGTCCACCCCCGCCGCCCGTTGTCGCTGCCGGGCGGCAGCCAAGGCCAGTGCCAGCGGTTGGGCTAGCAACACCATCCCGGGCCCACCGCCGTAGGGACGGTCATCAATGGTACGGTAGTTGTCCGTGGCAAAGTCCCGCGGATTCCAGGTTTGCAGCGCCCAACGCCCCTGTTCCAACGCTCTGCGAGTGATGCCGTGCGCACTGAGTGCCTCGAACATGGCCGGAAACAGCGTGACCACATCAAACAGGTAAGCCATTCAGTAATCCAGCCCCCAGTCCACCTCCAGTTGGCCCTGCGCGAGAGAAACCGCTTGCAGGATGGGTGCCACAAAGGGGATGAGTCGCTCCCGACCGGTTTCATCCTGCACCACCAACACATCCTGAGCCCCTGCTTGCAGCAGTTCCCGGACCAGGCCAAGGCACTGCCCCCGGGTGTTCACAACCCTCAGGCCCACCAGATCAGACCAGTAATATTCTTCTGCAGCAACCGGTGGCAACTGGTTGCGGGGAACGGCCACGGCACAGGATCGTAGCGCCTCGGCAGCGCTGCGATCCTCGATTCCCACCAGTTTGGCCACCAAATCCCCCGCATGAATGCGCCAGGATTCTAGCGTGTATTCACACTGGGCTTGGGGGGATTGGCCAAGCCACCAGAGCGGATAATCCGCGAGGGCTTCCAGGGTTTGGGTGAAGGTGTGCACACGAAACCAGCCCTTCACGCCATAGGGCGCACCCACGCGCCCCATGACCACCCAGGAATCAGGCAGCGGAAACCTCGGGCCGGGGTGCGCGTTTGATCAATTTCTCGACGGCCTCAGAGGCTTGGGCCCCGTGGCTTTTCCAGAAGGCAATACGCTCCAGGTCAATGCGCAGGGTATCCGCTCCCGCTTCCCGCAGGGGATTATAAAAACCGACCCGTTCAATGAAGCGGCCGTCACGACGATGGCGTGAATCCGCCACAACGACGTTATAGAAAGGACGGTTACGGGCACCGCCACGAGACAATCGGATCACTACCATAGTCAATCAACCTTTATGTCTGGGCCTCGAGAAAATCCCGATTCCGAAAAAGCCAAACAGTGTACAAAATTAAAATCAAAAAATCAAGGGGTTCCGTTTGGCGCCACATGCGGGGCCAGTTGGGCACGCACAAATTCATGAAAATGCAGCATTCCATCTTCCATTGGGGACTGGTAGGGTCCGCCGTCTTCCAGGCCGCGCGCCATCAGTGCGCGCCGCCCGCGTGCCATGCGGTCACAGATTTCATCGTCTTCCACCGCGGTTTCGAAGTAGGCATTTTGTTGCGCTTCCACAAATTCGCGTTCAAACAGGGCGATTTCTTCCGGGTAATAAAACTCCACCACATTGGTGCATTTTTCCGGGCCATCGGGCCAGACGGTACTGACCACCAGCACATGGGGATACCACTCCACCATGATGTTGGGATAGAGCACCATCCATATTGCGCCAAAGGGAGGGTCCTGGTTTTGGCTGTAGCGGCGCACCACTTCGTGCCACTGTTGATACACCGGCGATCCGGCTCGTCGTAGGTGCTCCTTCACTCCCACGGTCTGCACGCTATGCCAGGCGCCAAACTCCCAACGCAGGTCGTCACAGTTGACGAACCCGGACAAACCCGGATGAAAAGGCGCCACGTGATAGTCTTCCAGATACACTTCGATGAAGGTTTTCCAGTTGAACTGGTGATGGGCGGTTTTCACAGAATCGAGCAGATATCCGGAAAAGTCCAGATCACGCGCCGCCTGACAGGTAGCCAGGTCGGCCGCCACATCGCGCCCCCCCTCAAACAACAGTCCATTCCAGCGCGTCAGGGGGGTCTGGTCCAGATTCAGGCAGGGTTTGCCGGGGAAATGGGGGGCCCCGGCCAGTTCGCCCTGCAGATCATAGGTCCAGCGATGGAGCGGGCACACAATATGATGCGCATTCCCCCGCCCTTGCAGCATCAGCGCCTGACGATGGCGACAGACGTTGGAGAGCAGCGCGATGCCCGACCCCTGATTGACCAGAAACTGGCCGTGGCCGCGCCAGGAGAGCGTATAGTAGTCTCCCGTGTTGGGAACCATCAGCTCATGCCCCACATAGCGTGGCCCGTGGGTAAAGAGCGTTTCCTGCTCTAGTCGCGCCACCTCGGGGTCGAAGTACCAGCGAATAGGCAATTGGCTTGACAAGCCAGCCAACTGACTCAGGGATCCCATCTGTGACATATCCACACCCTCCGGGGAGCAAAGAATGCAGGCTTATTATTGATAAGACGGGCTAAACCACAAACCCGATGGACAAGAGCGGAATTTTAACCCTGATTACGCGCATGAGGCAAGACCGCCGGGCACCGCGCATCAGGCCAGCGGGTCCCTAAGTGCGCGGTACGCCTTTCGGTTCCTGAAGAAAAATCGAATATCTGCGACAATGCCCGTTTGAGTAATTTTTACACAGACCATCCTTTGCCCTATGGGGTTTTCAAATACTCACATGACACGCTCCGAATCCTTGCCCACCGATTATGAGTCCGCCCTGCGTGAACTGGAACAGGTGCTGACCGCTCTTGAAAACGGCCAACTCCCCCTGGAGCAGTCTTTGCAAGCCTATCACCGGGGAACCCAACTCCTGTCTTATTGCCAGGCACAACTGGCAGAGGCGGAACAACGCGTCAAGATTCTGGAAGGCGATGTGCTGAAGGATTTTAAACCCAATGACCCGGAACGCTGAGTTCGAAGGCTGGGTCCAGGCAGGGCAGGAGCTTCTGGAACGCTATTTGCAGCAACACCTGCCCGCATCCACCCTGGCCCCCCAGCGACTGCACGAGGCCATGCGTTACGCCGTGCTGGAGGGGGGCAAACGGGTGCGCCCGCTGCTGGCCTTAGCCGCCGGCGAACTCGCCACCGCGCCCCTAGAACCCCTGATTGCCGTGGGGGCCAGCGTAGAGTTAATCCACGCTTACTCGCTGGTGCATGATGATCTGCCCGCCATGGACAATGACATCCTGCGTCGTGGCAAACCCACCTGTCACAAGCAGTTCAATGAGGCGCTGGCCCTACTAACCGGAGACACCCTGCAATCCCTGGCCTTTCAATGGCTTTCCGATCCGCGCTTGGGGCTGGATCCTGCGCGCCAACTGCAACTGGTCCAGCAGTTGGCCTTGGCCAGCGGGTCCCGCGGGATGGGCGGGGGACAGGCCATGGACCTGGAAAACACCAACCAGAACCCCACCCTGCCTGAGCTAGAGGCCATGCATCTTAAAAAGACAGGGGCCCTGATCAGGGCTGCGGTGTTGATGGGCGCCCACTGCGGCCCACCCCTAGAGGAGAAGGCGCAGCGCCATCTGGCCCATTACGCCAACTGCATCGGGCTGGCCTTTCAGGTGGTGGACGACGTCCTTGATGCCGAAGCCGACACCAGCGTTCTGGGCAAAACCGCGGGTAAGGATGCGGCCGCCAATAAAACGACCTACGCGAGTACAATGGGCTTGTCGCAAGCCAGAGCGTTTGCCCAGGAACTGCTGGAGGATGCCTTGCGCGCCCTGTCACAACTAGGACCCCGGGCCGAACGCCTTGAGCAGTTGGCCCACTTCATCGTTCATCGCAGCCATTAACCCGACCCCTTCCATGACTCCAACCCCGCTGCTTGATCGCATTCAATGGCCACACCAGATTCGCCAACTGGAGCGCCGCGCCTTGCCGCAACTGGCGGAGGAAACGCGCCGCTTCATACTGGAATCCGTTGCCCGCACCGGGGGCCACCTGTCCAGCAATCTGGGCACCGTAGAGCTGACCATTGCCTTGCATCGGGTCTTCGATACCCCGCAAGACCGGATCGTCTGGGATGTGGGACATCAAACCTATGCGCATAAAATCCTCACCGGACGGCGCGATGGCATGGCCAAGTTGCGTCAAAGCGGCGGTTTGTCGGGTTTTCCCCGGCGCAACGAAAGCCCATACGACACCTTTGGCACAGCCCACTCCAGCACATCCATCAGCGCCGCCCTGGGTATGGCCACGGCCTTCAAGCGCACCGGCAGCTTACAACGGGCGGTTGCCGTCATTGGCGATGGCGCCATGACGGGGGGTATGGCCTTCGAAGCCATGAATAATGCGCGCAATACCGGCGCCAATCTGGTGGTGGTGCTCAATGACAACGAAATGTCCATTTCCCATCCCGTTGGTGCCCTGAGCAACCATCTGGCCCGCATCATGTCGGGCCGGTTTTACAATTCCGTGCGCCGCGGTGGCGAGAAAGTACTGGGCGTGGCTCCGCCCATCTTAGAATTTGCCAAGCGCTGGGAAGAGCACATGAAGGGAATGGTGAATCCGCCCGCTACCCTGTTTGAGGAGTTTGGATTCAACTACATTGGCCCCATCGACGGACATGATCTGGACGTGCTCATCTCCACCCTCAAAAACGTACGACAACTGGATGGCCCTCAGTTTTTGCATGTGGTCACCCGCAAGGGCAAAGGTTATCCGCCTGCAGAACTGGATCCGATCCTGTATCACGGCGTCACCCCCTTCGATGTGGATCACGGCATTCAACCCAAAACCTCTGCCAAGCAGACCTTTACCCAGATCTTTGGAGACTGGCTGTGTGATATGGCCGCACAGGATGAGCGCCTGTATGCCATCACCCCGGCCATGTGCGAAGGCTCCGGGCTAGTCCGTTTTTCAAAAACCTGGCCAGAACGGTATTTTGACGTGGGAATTGCCGAACAACATGCCCTGACCTTTGCTGCGGGACTGGCCTGCGAGGGTTTAAAACCCGTGGTAGCCATTTATTCCACCTTTTTGCAGCGTGCCTACGATCAATTCATTCACGATATCGCCCTGCAGAATCTACCCGTCTTGCTGGCCATCGATCGGGCTGGGTTGGTGGGGGCGGATGGTCCCACCCATGCGGGCAGTTTCGACATCAGTTTTTTGCGCTGCGTGCCCAACCTGACGCTCATGACCCCCAGCGATGAAAACGAATGCCGGCAAATGCTCTACACCGGTTTTCAATGCCCAGGTCCTGCCGCGGTGCGCTACCCCCGAGGCTATGGCCCCGGCGTTGTGCCGCAGCAAGCCTTCAGCACCATTCCCATCGGCCGGGGCGACATGAGGCGACAAGGCCGGGGGGTTGCCTTGCTGGTCTTCGGCACCTTGCTGGGTTCGGCGCTCGAAGCGGCGGAAACCCTGAATGCCAGCGTGGCCAACATGCGCTTTGTAAAACCGCTGGATCGCGCGCTCATTCTTACACTGGCACTCAGCCATGAACTGCTGGTCACCATTGAAGACAACGCCGTACAAGGGGGCGCCGGAAGTGGCGTGGCGGAAGTGTTATGCGCCGAGAACATCTCCGTTCCCCTGCTGCAATTGGGGCTTCCCGATCGCTTTGTGGATCAGGGTGACCCGGACAGCCAACTCCGTGCTTGCGCACTGGATGCACCGGGCCTGCTGGCTGCGGTGCAACAGCGTGTGCTGCAACTCAACAGCCTGCGCCAGCGTAATACCTTGCAAGCCTGAGCAACTCTTGTGGTTACCCACGGTCCAACCGCTTTTCCCTTGCCCCCAGGAGTGACCTGATGAACGCGCGCGATCCAAACCCGATTCCGGACATCCAGTCCACCCCTGACACCCGTCAACTGGCCATCGATCGGGTAGGAATCAAGGGAATTCGCCATCCCGTGAAGGTTTCTGACCGTGAACTGGGCGGAGTGCAACATACCATTGCCACCTTCAATATGTACGTGCACTTGCCGCAGCATTTCAAGGGAACGCACATGTCCCGTTTCGTGGAGATTCTCAATCGGGAGGAGCGCGACATTTCGGTGGAATCTTTTGGCGCCATGCTCACCGAAATGGTGGCTCGTCTGGGCGCTCGCGCTGGACATATCGAAATGAGTTTTCCGTATTTCGTCAACAAGGCCGCACCCGTGTCAGGAGTCAAATCCCTGCTCGACTACGATGTGACCTTCATTGGCGAAATTCGGGATGGTCGCCAATCCTTCACGATGAAGGTCATCATTCCCGTGACCAGCCTGTGCCCCTGCTCCAAAGAAATTTCCAGCTATGGGGCCCATAATCAACGCTCCCATGTCACCATCACGGCACGCGTCAACGCCTTCGTCTGGATTGAAGAAATCATCCGTATTGCAGAAGAATCCGCCTCTTGCGAGCTCTTTGGACTACTCAAGCGTCCCGACGAAAAATGGGTAACCGAACGCGCCTATGACAATCCCAAATTTGTGGAGGATATGGTTCGTGACGTGGCCCATCGCCTTGATCTGGAGCCACGGGTGCTGGCCTATGTGGTGGAATCCGAAAATTTTGAATCGATTCACAATCACTCGGCCTATGCCCTGATCGAGCGGGACAAGAAACACGCGCCCGTTTGACGGTCATGCAGGGGTTTTCAAGCCCCTGCGCGTTTTCCCCAGGAATCACGCAGGGTTACCGCACGATTGAAGACCGGGGCCCCGGGCTGGGAATCGCGACGGTCCACCGTAAAGTACCCGTGCCGTTCCCACTGAAAGGTTTCTCCTTCGGTGGCAGCCAGCAAAGCCGTCTCGATCAGCGCCCGTGGCAGGATTTCGCTGGAATCCGGATTGAGCAGGGCGCGCCAGTCCTCGGCGCCTCCCGGATTGGGGTCCTTGAACAGACGGTCGTACAGACGCACGCCCGCCGGGTGAGCTTGATGAACGTCCAGCCAATGGATGTTTCCCTTCACCTTGTGGGCATCTGCGCCTGGGGTTCCACTGCGTGTATGGGGAAGATAATGCGCATGAATGAGGTTGACCGCACCCGTGAGCGGATCCTGCTCAAAACCGGTGCATTCGATGACATAGGCGTACCGCAGCCGCACCTGCCCCCCGGGGGTAAGACGAAAAAACCCCTTGGTAGGAGTGCTCATGAAGTCCTCCCGATCAATCCATAGCTCCCGCGAAAAGGACAAGGCACGTGTGCCCCACTCGGGCTTTTGGGGATGATTGGGCACCGTGCAGGTCTCGCTTTGCCCCTGCGGGTAATTGTGAATGACCAGGCGGACCGGGTCTAGCACGGCAATGCGTCGCGGGGCCCTGTCATTGAGGTCATGGCGCAGACAATCCTCCAGCACACTCACATCAATCAGGCTGTCGGCCTTGGACACACCAATCCGTTCGCAAAACAGACGAATGGATTCCGGACTGTAGCCGCGCCGACGCAGCCCCACCAGGGTGGGCATCCGGGGGTCATCCCAGCCGGTCACATGAGACTCTTGCACCAATTCCAGCAACTTGCGTTTGCTCATCAAGGTGTAAGTCAGATTGAGGCGTGCAAACTCGTACTGATGGGGTTGCCAGGGCACCGGGGTATTCTGTACCACCCAGTCGTACAAGGGACGGTGGTCTTCAAACTCCAACGTACAGATGGAATGCGTGATTCGCTCCTGGGCATCGGATAGGGCATGCGCATAGTCATACATGGGATAGATGCACCAGGTGTTGCCCGTGCGCCAATGGGGCGCATGGCGAATGCGATAGATGGCGGGGTCGCGCAGGTTGAGATTGGGCGCGGCCATATCGATTTTGGCCCGCAGCACATACTGGCCATCGGCAAACTCTCCCGCGCGCATGCGTCGAAACAGGTCCAGGCTTTCTTCCCACGGGCGTTCACGCCACGGACTGTTTTGGCCCGGCTCGGTCAAATTGCCCCGCCAGGCTCGAATCTCTTCCGCACTCAAGGCATCCACATAGGCTTTACCTTCCTGGATCAGGCCTTCCGCATAGCGATAGCAGTGTTCAAAATAGTCCGAGGCGTAATACAGGTGCGCTCCCCAATCAAACCCCAACCATCGGACCGTCTCTAGGATGGAATCCACATATTCCGTTTCTTCCTTGGTCGGATTAGTGTCATCGAAGCGCAGGTGGCAAACCCCGCCAAATTCCTGGGCCATCCCAAAATTGAGGCAGATGGATTTGGCATGGCCAATATGCAGATACCCATTGGGTTCGGGGGGAAAACGGGTCGCTAGGCGACCCTGGGTTCGACCTTGAGCCAGATCGTCGGCAATGAGGTTGCGAATGAAGTGGGTAACAGGGGCCGGTGTGACGTTTGACATGGGGTTTCACATTCAATTGAACTGTAACACCGGCACTCTACAGCAACCCACGGACCTACGCCAATGCTAGGCCTGCCCAGCAGCCCGGGTGCGGACTCCCTGCGGGCGCTGCGCCAACCCCTTCACCCACCCCAATCCGCTACAATGAACACTTTGGAATTTGCCCACAAGCCATGCCCCCCTCCGTCATTCAATACCAAACCCTGCAGCCATTGTTGTCCCCCTCCTGTGGGCTGACGCTGGAGGTGACTGGTCAGACCGACTCCACCAACGCGGAATTATTGCGTCGCTCGGCACAGGACTTACCCCATGGCTACTGTCTGGTTGCCCAGGAACAAACGGCCGGTCGTGGACGCCAAGGTCGCCGCTGGCTCTCTGACGCCAGAGGGTCTTTGACTTTTTCCCTGCTCTGGCATTTTTCCCAACCAGCAGCCCAACTGGGCGGGCTACCGCTGGTGGTCACCCTGGCCTTGTTGCGCGCCTGCACCCAGTTGCAGGTGCAAGGCCTATCCTTGAAGTGGCCCAATGACCTGTTGCGGCACGGGCGTAAAGTGGCTGGCGTGCTGGTGGAACTTACTCCGGGACGACTGGAGGATGCCCGCGCCATCATCGGCATCGGCATCAATCTGCATCTGCCTGAATCCCTCTTCGACCAGATTCCTACCCCGGCCACCGATCTGTGCGATGAGCAGGGCGTTCCCCCCGAGCCCAATACCGCCCTGGCCCAGGTGTTGAACCTGCTCTCCCCCATGCTGCAGCAGTTTTCCCAGCAGGGCTTTGCGCCATTTCAACAGGAATGGATGGCGCACGCCATCCACCAACACCGCACCATTCACCTGCTCTTGCCCGATGCCCGCAGCGTGGTGGGCGAGTGCGCCGGGTTGAATGCCGAGGGCGCCCTACTGGTGCGCCAAGCCGGTCAGATCAGCACGTTTCATAATGGGGAAATCTCCCTGCGCCTGGCTCCATGAAAACCCTGTTTCTGGATATGGGCAATACGCGGACCAAATGGGGAGTTCGCGTTTGTGGCGAGTGGCAGGCGCTGGGGCATTTTCCCGCGCAAGACCGCCATGCCCTTGAAGCCCTATGGACGCAACACGCCCCCATCAACGCCGTGGCCGCCTGCCACGTGGCCCAACCCGAGCAGGCTCAGCAGCTGGTACAGTGGTGCGCGAAACAAGGCGTGCCGCTGCAATGGATGCGTGCCGTGGCATACGCCGCAGGCGTACGCAACGGGTATCGGTCCCCTGAGCAACTCGGCCCGGATCGCTGGGCCGCCCTGATTGGGGCACGCGCGCTCGGCCCAGGACCCTATCTGGTGGTTTGCGCCGGTACAGCCACCACCATCGACGCCCTCAGCCAGGAGGGGGATTTTTTGGGGGGGATCATCCTGCCGGGCCTGGACCTGATGGACCAGGCCTTGCGCCAGGGGACCGCCCGGCTTGGCGCCGAACAGAGTACGCCGCACTATCGGACATTTCCCACAAATACCGCAGACGCCCTGTATTCCGGGGCCCTGACAGCCACCCTGGGGGCCATCGAACACCAGCGGCATCAGCTGACGCAGCTCCAGAGCTCCCTTCCGGTCATCTTGATCCTGAGCGGAGGCAACGCTCCCCTGCTGGCCCCCCTGTTGACTGGGGCCGTTTTGCGGGTCGGGCATCTGGTGTTGGAGGGCTTGGCCCGATTCATGGAAGGGCCCGAAGAGGGGCCCCTGGCGTAGAGCGCGTCACAAACGAATACGCTGCAACAAGGCCGTGGTGGAACGTTCGTGCTCAAAAGGGAGGGAAAATACCGAACCGCCCCAATCCAGAACCTGGGTGGAACCCACGATCTGATCCACCGCCCAATCGCCCCCCTTGACCAGAATGTCGGGGCGGCAATCCAGAATCCGTTGCAAGGGCGTATCTTCCTCAAACCAGGTCAGCGCAGTCACATCC
>JAJZHV010000025.1 GCA_021804345.1 Pseudomonadota bacterium
GCTGCAATGGAACATGATTCCTCTGTTTCCCATGTTTGTGGTGTACGTCATTGCGGGAACGGCAGAAACCAATCGAGCCCCCTTTGATGTGGCAGAAGGCGAATCCGAAATCGTTGCGGGTTTTCATGTGGAATATTCCGGCATGGCGTTTGCCATTTTCTTCTTGGCTGAATACGCCAACATGATCCTGATTTCGGCGCTGGCCTCACTGCTGTTCATGGGCGGCTGGCTTTCCCCTGTGCCCTTCCTGCCGGATGGGATTCTGTGGCTCTTTGCCAAAATGGCCTTTGTCCTGTTTCTGTTCCTCTGGTTCCGTGCCACCTTTCCCCGTTACCGGTACGACCAGATCATGCGTCTGGGCTGGAAAGTGTTGATCCCGGTCACACTGGTGTGGTTGGTTTTGGTCGGGTTGCTGATGCAAGAACCGCTGCGCGGATTGCCCATCCTCAACCTCTGGTTCCATTGAGCGAGGTCTTATCATGAGTTCCATCAAGCAACTGGTACAAAGCTGGACGCTGACCGAATTGCTCAAGGGGATGGCAGTGACAGGACGCCATTTCTTCGCGCCCAAGATCACGGTACAGTATCCGGAAGAAAAAACCCCCATGTCTCCACGCTTTCGCGGATTGCACGCTTTGCGGCGTTATCCCAATGGCGAAGAGCGCTGTATTGCCTGCAAGCTCTGTGAAGCGGTTTGTCCGGCCATGGCCATCACCATCGAGTCCGAGCAGCGAGCCGATGGTTACCGTCGTACCACGCGGTACGATATCGACCTCACCAAATGCATCTTCTGCGGCTTTTGCGAAGAATCCTGCCCGGTTGACTCCATCGTGGAAACCAGAATCTTCGAATATCACGGGGAGCGCCGCGGTGATCTGCTCATGACCAAAGAAAAATTGCTAGCGGTGGGTGATCGTTACGAAGCCCAGATCGCAGCTGACCGGGCCGAAGATGCCCGTTACCGATAAGGAAGCCACAGGTGATTGACTTTTCCCTTCTGATTTTTTACGGGTTTGCCTTGGTGCTGCTGGCCTCCGGGGTGGGAGTGATTACAGCTCGCAACCCGGTGCATGCGGCGCTGTTTTTGGTGCTGGCATTTTTTACAGGTTCGGGAATCTGGATGATGCTGGAGGCCGAGTTTCTCTCCATCGTACTGGTCCTCGTGTATGTTGGGGCGGTTATGGTGCTGTTCCTGTTTGTGGTGATGATGCTGAACATCGATCTGGATCGTCTGCGGGAAGGCTTCTGGAAGCATTTGCCGCTCGGGGCTGGAGTGGCAGTCCTGATGGTGATCGAGATGATTCTGGTGGTGACCAGTCGCCAGTTCAGCGCTCTGGGTCGGGAGGGAGGAGTCGCCCCGGCAGGGGTCAGCAATACGCGTGAACTCGGTCTGGTGCTCTACACCGACTACGTGTATCCCTTCGAACTGGCGGCAGTGATATTACTGGTCGCCATTGTGGCCGCCATTGCCTTGACCTTGCGCCGGCGTAAGGATTCCCGTCACCTGGATCCGGCCACCCAGATCCGGGCGCAGGCCAGAGATCGCATTCGCATCGTCTCGATGCGTGCGGAAAAGGACCATTGACATGATCAATCTGACGGATTACCTGGTACTGGCAGCCATCCTGTTTGCCGTGAGTGTGGTGGGGATTTTTCTCAACCGCAAAAACGTGATCATTTTGCTGATGTGTATCGAGTTGATGTTGCTGGCTGTAAACCTCAACTTCGTAGCCTTCTCGCATTATCTGCATGACATTGCAGGGCAAGTCTTCGTGTTTTTCATCCTGACCGTGGCAGCGGCCGAATCGGCCATCGGTCTGGCCATTCTGGTCGTTTTGTTCCGGAACATCCGCTCCATCAATGTGGATGATCTGAACAGCCTGAAGGAATAAGCATCCATGAGTATGTATAGTTTGTATCTGCTGGTTCCTCTGGCCCCCCTGGCGGGTTCTTTGCTGGCGGGGTTGCTGGGTAAGAGGCTAGGTCGAAACGGAAGCCATTGGGTGACCACCCTGGGCGTGGCCATTTCTTTTCTGGCCTCCATCCTGGTTGCTCAAGACGTCTTTGCGGGCCATAGCTTCAACGGAACGGTTTATACCTGGCTGACAACCCAGAATATCTCTCTGGTCGTGGGCTTTCTCATCGACCCGCTCACGGTGACCATGATGCTGGTGGTTACCTTTGTGTCGCTCATGGTGCATATCTATACGATCGGCTACATGCACGAGGACCCTGGCTATCAGCGTTTCTTTAGCTATATTTCCCTGTTTACCTTCTCCATGCTCATGCTGGTCATGTCCAACAATTTCCTCCAGTTGTTTTTTGGTTGGGAAGCGGTGGGCCTCGTGTCGTATCTGCTCATTGGGTTCTGGTATACCCGTCCTACGGCGATTTATGCCAACCTGAAGGCGTTTCTGGTCAATCGGGTGGGGGATATGGGCTTTTTGCTGGGCATTGGCCTGATTCTGGCGCACTTCGGTTCGCTGGATTACGTCACGGTGTTTCAGCGCGCGCCCTTGTTGGCCCACGATATGTTGAGCTTGACGGGTGGCACCTCGGTGTCTCTGATGACACTGGTGTGTATCCTGCTGTTTATCGGGGCCATGGGAAAGTCGGCACAAATGCCCTTACATGTGTGGCTGCCGGACTCCATGGAAGGCCCTACCCCCATCTCGGCACTGATTCACGCGGCAACCATGGTGACCGCCGGTATTTTCATGGTGTCGCGCATGTCGCCCCTGTTTGAGCTCTCCGAAACCGCGCGTGTCGTGGTTTTGGTGATCGGTGCCAGCACAGCCCTGTTCATGGCGTTTTTAGGGATCATCCAAACGGACATCAAGCGGGTGGTGGCCTATTCCACCCTGTCCCAACTAGGCTATATGACCGTGGCCCTGGGCGTGTCAGCCTATCCGATCGCCATCTTTCATCTGGGCACTCATGCCTTTTTCAAAGCACTGTTGTTCCTGGGCGCGGGTTCGGTGATCCATGCCATGCACCACGAACAGGATATGCGTCACATGGGGGGCTTGCGCAAATATATGCCTATCACCTATGTGACGGCCTTGGTGGGGTCTCTGGCCTTGGCGGGTATCCCCCCCTTTGCAGGCTTTTTTTCCAAAGATGCCATCATCGAAGCGGTGCGGGCCAGCCACATTCCGGGTGCTGACTATGCCGCCTTTGCTGTCCTAGCTGGGGTGTTCATCACTGCATTCTATAGTTTCCGCATGCTGTTCATGACCTTCCATGGTGAGCCGCGCATGGATCACCACACTCGTGAACACCTGCACGAATCTCCAGCCGTCATCACGATCCCCCTGGTATTACTGGCCATTCCTTCGGTCATTACGGGCTATCTGTATATGGAACCCATGGTGATTGGACATTATTTTGGTGATGCGATTCAGGTGTTACCGGGCCATGGTGGACTGGAGGACATTCGCGCCCATTGGCACGGCGTGAGTGAGTTCATCCAGGAGGGGGTGCTGTCGCTCCCTTTTTGGCTGGCCTTGGCTGGTATCGCGAGCGCGGCTGCCCTGTATCTCAAATGGACTCATGTACCAGCCCTGATTCAAGCGCGGCTGTCAGGTCTGTATACGGTACTGGACAATAAATACTACTTTGATCGCTTCAACGAAGTCTTTTTTGCGGGAGGGGCCCGTTGCCTGGGAACCGGCCTGTGGAATGTGGGCGACATCAAAGTCATCGACGGCTGGCTGGTCAATGGTAGCGCTAATCTGGTGGGTCGCTTATCCCAGCGTTTGCGTCGTGTACAGACCGGATTCATTTATCACTACGCCTTCATCATGATCTTTGGCGTGTTTATTTTGATGAGCCTTTGGTTCGTCAAGGCGTAACTTGAGCGGAAACTCATGACTGCATATCCTTTCTTGTCACTCAGTATCTGGCTGCCCATACTGGCGGGTGTTCTGGTATTGATTCTGGGCGGTGAAAAAAATCCCTGCCGTACCCGCTGGTTGTCCTTGATGGGCGCATTGGTCAGTTTTGCGGTGACCGTGCCTCTGTATCTGGGTTTTTCTGATGCTACGGCCACCATGCAATTCGAGGAAATGGCGTCCTGGATACCGTCCTTCAATATCAACTACCATCTGGGCATTGATGGCATATCCCTGTGGTTTGTGCTGCTCAACAGTTTTATGACCATCCTGGTGGTGATCGCCGGGTGGGTTGTCATCGAGCGCCGTCTGTCTCAGTACATGGCCGCCTTTTTGATCATGTCCGGACTGATCAACGGGGTCTTTGCTGCGCTCGATGCGATCTTGTTTTATGTGTACTTTGAAGCGATGCTCATTCCCATGTACCTCATCATCGGGGTTTGGGGAGGCCCGCGACGGGTGTACGCCGCCATCAAGTTCTTCCTGTATACCTTGCTGGGCTCACTGCTCATGCTGGCGGCTTTCATCTATCTTTATTTCGAGGCGGGCGGTTCCTTCGAGATATTGCGATTCCAGATGCTGCCCTTGCCCCTGACCGTGCAGATCCTGATTTTCATTGCCTTCTTCATGTCCTTTGCAGTCAAAGTCCCCATGTGGCCAGTGCATACCTGGCTGCCCGATGCGCACGTGGAGGCGCCCACGGGTGGTTCGGTCATTTTGGCGGCCATCACCCTGAAGATCGGGGCCTACGGATTTCTCCGCTTTAACCTGCCCATTACGCCTGATGCTAGCCATGCGCTCTCCGGCATCATGATTGCCCTATCCCTGATTGCCGTGGTGTACATCGGATTGGTTGCCTTGGTGCAAAACGATATGAAGAAACTGGTGGCTTACTCCTCCATTTCTCACATGGGTTTCGTGACCTTGGGTATTTTCATGTTCAACGCCATGGGGTTAGAAGGGGGGTTGATGCAGATGATCTCCCACGGCTTTGTCTCGGGTGCCATGTTCCTGTGTATCGGGGTGCTCTACGATCGCATGCATACGCGCCAGATTGCAGACTATGGTGGTGTGGTCAACACCATGCCAGTCTTCGCCTCGTTTTTCATGCTGTTTGCCATGGCGAATGCCGGGTTGCCCGGAACCAGCGGCTTTATTGGTGAATTTATCGTCACTCTGGCTGCAGTACAGGTCAATTTCTGGTACGCCACGCTGGCGGCCACCACGCTGATTCTGGGCGCCGCCTACACGCTTTGGATGATCAAACGGGTGGTGTTTGGTGCGGTGGCTAATCACCATGTGGCCGAACTAAAAGATATCAACGGACGCGAAACCCTGTTTCTGGCCGTTTTAGCCATTCTGGTGCTGGCCATGGGCCTGTATCCCAAGCCCTTCACCGATACCATGCATGCTTCTGTCATGCAGTTGATCGGTCAGGTTTCCACCTCGAAGTACTGATGGAGTGATGATGACTTTCGCCACCCCCAACCTGGTTCCGGCCTACCCTGAAATTTTTCTGCTGGTGGCACTCGGTGCCATCCTGCTGTTCGACCTGTTCGTGGCAGAAACCAGCCGCTTTCTCACCTACGCCTATACGCAGTTGGCTCTTCTGGCTACAGCAGGGTTTCTGGTTTTGGGAGCGACAGGCTCGGTGTTGACCACGTTCAACGGAATGTTCATCGACGACCCCATGGCACGAACGCTCAAGTTGGTGGGGGTAGTGGCCGTGGCGCTGACCCTGGCCTATTCGCGTGCTTACAACCAGCAGCGCGGCCTGTACCGCGGTGAGTTCTATGCGCTGATTCTGTTTGCTCTGCTGGGCATCATGGTCATGATTTCCGCCAATCATTTTCTGACCCTGTATCTGGGGTTGGAGCTGTTGTCCCTGTCCCTCTGCGCCCTGATCGCCTTACAGCGGGACTCGGCCCGTGCCACCGAAGCGGCCATGAAATACTTTGTGTTGGCTGCCCTGGCATCCGGGTTGCTGCTCTATGGAATGTCCATGCTGTATGGGGCTACGGGGTCTCTGAATCTGGGGTTGGTCGCCAATGCGATTTCCAGTGGCGCGGCTGACCCTGCCATCCTGGTGTTTGGGTTGGTGTTTGTTGTGGCTGGGTTGGCCTTCAAATTGGGGGTGGTCCCGTTTCACATGTGGGTTCCAGATGTGTATGAAGGTGCACCCACTGCAGTGACGCTGTTTGTGAGTACGGCGCCCAAGGTGGCGGCCTTCGCCTTCTTCATGCGTATGCTGGGCGGAGCCCTCAGCCCCATGGTGGCCGATTGGCAGTCCATGTTGATCATCGTGGCCATGCTGTCCATGCTGGTGGGAAACGTCACCGCCATTGCCCAAACCAACATCAAGCGTATGCTGGCCTATTCCACGATTTCGCACATGGGGTTTTTGCTGCTGGGTATTCTTTCTGGCTCGGTAGGCGGGTTTGCGGCTGCCATGTTTTACGTGGTGGCTTATGTCCTGATGAGTCTGGGCGGTTTTGGACTGATTCTGCTATTGTCCCGTGAGGGCTTTGAAGCCGATCAACTGGAAGACTTGAAAGGGTTGAACAAGCGTAGTCCCTGGTACGCTTTCATGATGCTGCTCATCATGATCTCCATGGCTGGCGTGCCGGTTTCGGTGGGCTTTTTTGCCAAACTGGCGGTGCTTAGTGCAGTACTGGATGCGGGCATGACCTGGCTGGTGGTGTATGCCGTCCTCATGTCCCTGATTGGCGCTTTTTACTATCTGCGCGTCATCAAGCTCATGTACATGGATGAACCATTACAGTCAGAACCTCTCGTGGCTGAAACTGATCATCGCATCCTGATGGGACTCAATGCTGTGGCGATTCTGCTTCTGGGTATTTTGCCTCAGCCCCTATTTGATCTGTGTACCATCTCGATCACCCATTCCTTTCACGGGTAGTGCGAAAGCCGAACAAGTCTTTCAAAGGAAACCCCGTGAGCGTTATACCTTTCGATGAATTTCAGGCGCCCGACCTGACGGAACATCCCCTGCAATCCCGTCAGGTATTCCAGGGGTGTCTGCTGGATGTGCGCGAAGATCAGGTGCGCTTGCCCAATGGGGCCCAGGCGCAGCGGGAATACATCATCCATAACGGTGCGGTGGCGGTGATACCCTTTCTGGACGAGCGTACGGTGCTTCTGGAATATCAGTTTCGTTATCCCAACCATGCGCATTATTTCGAAATTCCGGCCGGCAAACTGGAACGGGATGAGGAGCCACTAAAGGCCGCCCAGCGGGAGCTTCAGGAAGAAACAGGATTTGTAGCGTCAGAATGGCGCGAACTGGCCACCCTACATCTGTGCATCGCCTATTCCACCGAACGGATCGTCTTTTATGCAGCCCAGGACTTGACCTTCACGCAGCATCAGAGGGATCCAGAAGAATTTCTGGAGACGCTGGCCGTCCCACTCAGCCAAGCCTACGAATGGATCGAGCAGGGGCGCATCAATGACGCCAAGACCGTTGCGGGACTGCTCTGGTGGAAAGCCTTTCACTCCTAGAATGCGCGTTGCGGGGCTCTTGGCGCAGACTCATGCAAGCCTTTCAGGTGTTCCCGGCACACGCGCAAAGGAGTGCACACCAACCAGTGCTACCTGGTTCTTCAGGTGGTGTGCCGGGAAAGCGATTACTGCAACATGAGTTGATTGAGACGTTTTACAAAACTTGCCGGATCTTCCAGTTGCCCCCCCTCGGCCAGCAGGGACTGTTCAAAGAGCAGAGCGCTCCATTCGCTCACTCGGCTGTTGTCCGTTTCCAGCTTTAGTCGAACGATCAGACGGTGCGTAGGATTGATTTCCAAAATGGGTTTGGAGTGGGGGACCTGTTGCCCCGCAGCTTTTAGCAGGCGTTCCATATTACCGGATAAGGCGCCTTCCTCCACCACCAGACAGGCGGGAGATTCGGTGAGACGGTGGCTGATGCGAACCTCCTTCACTTTGTCGCCCAGGGCTGTTTTCATGGCCTCCAGCAAGGGTTTAAGCGTTTCGGTATCGGGCGTCTCGATTTTGGGTGCGTCAGCACCCAGCTTGCTTAAATCCAGATCTCCCTTGGTCACGGACTGAAGTTTTTTGCCCTCGAACTCATCCAGATGTGAAACGACCCACTCGTCCACACGATCGCTCAACAGGAGCACTTCGATCCCGCGGGAACGGAAGATTTCCAGGTGGGGGCTATTTTTGGCAGCGGCAAAGGTATCCGCAGTCACATAATAGATGGCTTCCTGACCATCCTTCATGCGTTCCATATACTCCTTGAAAGAGACCGTTTGCTCCTCCTGATCGGTGTGTGTGGTGGAAAAGCGCAATAACCCAGCCCATTTTTCACGGTACGAAAACTCCTCACCAGCCCCTTCCTTGAAGGCTCGTCCAAACTCCTTCCAGAAGGTTTGGTATTTTTCCTGTTGGTGACTGGCCAGGTCTTCCAGAAGTCCCAGAATCTTCTTGGTGCAACCCGCGCGAATAGCATCGATATCCCGGGATTCCTGCAAAATTTCGCGGGATACATTCAAGGGCAGATCCGCCGAATCGATGACTCCACGCACAAAGCGCAGATACTGGGGAAGCAGTTTTTTGGCATCTTCCATAATGAAGACCCGGCGCACATACAGTTTGATGCCGTGCCGGGGCTCGCGATCCCATAAATCGAAGGGGGCGTGCGAAGGAATGTACAACAGTTCGGTATATTCCTGTTTGCCCTCTACACGGGCATGGCTCCAGGCCAGGGGGGGTTCGAAGTCATGCCCCACATGCTTGTAGAATTCCTGGTACTGCTCCTCCGTAATCTCGTTTTTAGGGCGTGCCCATAGGGCGTTGGCCTGATTGAGCGTTTCGTCTTCTGGCGCCTTGTCCTCCTGCGCTTCTTTTTGCATGAGGATGGGCAGTTGAATATGATCGGAATACCGCCGAACTACGGATTTAATCCGCCAGGCGTCCGCAAAATCGGCTTCTTCTTCTTTCAGGTGCAAAGTAACCGTTGTGCCGCGCTCCGGAACCTCGAGCGATTCCAGGGTAAAGCTGCCATCGCCGCTCGATTCCCAACGGATGCCTTCAGAGACAGGCAGGCCGGCACGGCGTGTGGTCAGGGTGACACGATCGGCCACGATGAAAGCAGAATAAAACCCCACGCCAAATTGTCCAATCAGGGCGGAGTCTTTGGCCTGGTCACCGGAGAGTTGATCGAGAAACTCTCGGGTCCCTGATTTGGCGATGGTTCCAATGTTGGCAATGACCTCTTCCCGCGACATGCCAATGCCGTTATCACGCAAGGTGATGGTGCGCGCTTCCTTGTCCAGAAGGATGCGAACTTTGAGCTCTGGGTCCGACTCAAGCAGGGCATTGTTTTGAAGTGCTTCGAAACGTAGCTTATCGCAGGCGTCCGAAGCATTGGAAATGAGCTCCCGCAGGAAAATTTCCTTGTTGCTGTACAACGAGTGAATCATCAGCTGCAGCAGCTGCTTCACTTCGGTTTGGAATTGCATGGATTCTTTTTGGCTCATGGCGGTCGTTGTAAAAGCGTTAGTATGGTTGATCGTAGGTTTGGTAAAATTCTCAAGCGTTTCATCACATGGGGGCAAACCACAAAACTTCAAGGGGGGTCGTCGCTATCTGGTCTTGCTTTAGCCGGGAGGATGCTGGAATCCCGTGCAAAAGCAGACGCATGGTTTAAAATCAGGTCATTCCGTCCAGTTGGATCCTTGAGGAAGGTTTTTGCGCATGAAATTCTGTCCTGATTGTGGTGCTCCGGTCCGATGCACGATTCCTGCCGGAGATCATTGTTTGCGTCACGTCTGTACGGCCTGCCAAGCCATTCATTACAGTAACCCAAAGCTGGTGGTGGGTTGTGTGGCGGAATGGGAAGGTCGTATCTTGCTTTGCCGTCGCGCCATCGAACCTCGCCTGGGCTATTGGACCATGCCCGCGGGTTTTATGGAAAATGGTGAGACCACACGCCAGGGCGCGGCCCGGGAAACCCTGGAAGAATCCCGGGCCGAGGTGGAAGTTCTGGGGTTGGTTGCCCTGATCAGTATTCCCCATATCAGTCAGGTGCATTTGACCTATGGCGCGCGAATGCTGCAAGCAGAGCATGGGCCCACCTTAGAGAGCAGCGAAGTGCGGCTGTTTGATGAGGCGGATATTCCCTGGGAGGACTTGGCCTTTCGAACCGTGCAACATAGTCTGCGTTACTATCTAGAGGATCGGCGCAGCGGTTGTCCGCAACCACACTTCCTTGATCTGAATCCCTGAGGTGACTCCATTGACTTCACCGAAGGCCATTCCCAATCCCTTTGCCCCAACCGAACTAACCCTGTCCATCGAAGCACTGAACCATGAGGCCCAGGGTGTGGCGCGTCATGAGGGCAAGGTCCTTTTTGTTGAAGGGGGCCTGCCCGGAGAATCCGTTCGG
>JAJZHV010000026.1 GCA_021804345.1 Pseudomonadota bacterium
GGCCGTGGTGGGAAATGGTCAGCAATGGATGAGCTGGATTCATCTGGAGGACTATGTGCAGGCGCTGTTATGGATGCTGCAGCGCGCGCCCGTTTCGGGGCCCTACGATATGACCGCGCCCGAACCGGTCACCAATTGGGAATTCATGGACCACTTGTGCGCGCAAGTGCATCGAACCTGCCGCTTCGCCATTCCCGCAGGGTTGTTGCGCCTGGGTTTGGGGGAGCGTGCCAGCTTGCTGACCGAAGGCCAGCGCGTCATTCCGGAACGGTTGCTGGCAGAGGGGTTCAGTTTTGCCTATGCCACACTGCCCGCAGCTCTGGATCATCTTCTGGCCCGCTCATGAGGAGCGTGCGAGCGTGCGTGGGTTTGCCATGACCGATCAAAATCGGTGGGGTTATACGCTGGTGTTCCTGGTGTGGCTATTGAGCGCGCCGGGTTGGGCGCAGGCCCAGGAATTGCTGGTTTCCGCTGCGGCCAGCCTGGCAGAGGCCCTCGAAGCCCTCAAGCCACGTTTCGAGGCCAGCCACGCGGGGGCCCAGGTACGCTTCAATTTCGGAGCCTCTGGCGCCTTGGCCCGGCAAATCGAGGCCGGTGCGCCGGTAGATCTATTCCTGAGTGCAGCGCCAGCACAGATGGATCGCTTGCAGCAACGCCAACTGATTCTTGCCGGGACGCGAGTGGACTTGCTCTCCAACGAACTGGTGCTGATTGCCCCTGCCAGCCCCCACTCTGCCCTGACTGGCTTTTCCGATTTGCCCAAGGCCTCCAGAATCGCCCTGGGGGATCCGGGCTTCGTTCCGGCGGGGTTGTATGCGCAACAAACTCTGACTCGCTTGAATCTTTGGTCTATCCTGCAAGCCAAACTGGTCTATGGCCAGGATGTGCGTCAGGTTCTGGAGTATGTGGCGCGGGGCGAAGTGGATGCCGGTCTGGTGTTTGTCACCGATGCCGCGTTGCTTCCCCAGCAGGTGAAAGTGCTGGCGCGGGCACCGCAAGGCTCGCACCTGCCGATTGTCTATCTCGCAGCGCAGGTGGCGGGTGCAGCGCACCCGGATCTGGCCGCAGCGTTTTTAACCCTGCTGACTCAACCGCAAAGCTGCCAGATTTTTCAACGCTATGGCTTTACCTGTTTGTCCAAATAATGTTGTCCTGGAGACTCCGTTGACCGCTTTCATCCCCTTCGCGCTGCGGTTCTAGCCCCGGTCAGCGCGCCATGGAACCCCTGCTGGATGCTCTGCGTTTATCCCTGCTGGTATCGCTTTGTGCTACGGGATTGATGTGTGTGGTGGGCCTGGCTCTGGCCTGGGTGCTGGCTATGCGCCAGTTTCCGGGTAAGGCGCTGCTGGACGCTCTGATTTCCATTCCCCTGGTGTTACCCCCCACCGTGGTGGGCTATTATTTGGTGTTGTTGCTGGGCAGAAACGGCTGGATTGGCGCGCCGCTGTATCGCTGGACGGGTTGGAGTGTGGTGTTCACCTGGCAGGGGGCAGTGGTGGCGGCGTTTGTGGTGGCCTTGCCCCTGATGGTGCGTGTATCGCGGGCAGCCATCGAGGCCGTGGACCAGGATCTGGTGCAAATCAGCGCCACCCTGGGTAAGTCCGAGTGGCAAACCACTTGGCAGGTCACCCTTCCGCTGGCTCGCCGCGGCATTCTGGCCGCAATTCTCCTGTCTTTTGCCAGAGCCTTGGGAGAGTTTGGAGCCACACTCATGCTGGCGGGCAACATTCCCGGACAGACCAGCACCTTGCCCTTATCCATCTATTCCGCCTTTCAAAGCGGGAATGACGATCTGGCGCAACAGATGGCCTTGCTATTGACCCTGGTGTCGGTGGTGGTCATGCTGCTCTCTAACCGTTGGACCGGGCAACGGTGGAAGCCCTTTTGAAAACCGCGGGCTGACCATGGAAGATCATCCGCTCCTATCTGTATCTCTGCACAAGGTCTTGCCCGGGGGGTTTGTACTGGATCTGTCCTGGCAGTGCCACTCCGAGATCGTGGTCCTGTTCGGCCCCTCGGGTGCGGGCAAGTCCATGACCTTTCGCCTCCTGTCGGGTCTGGTAACGCCCGATTCGGGGGAAATTCTCCTGGGTGGAAAAACCCTGTACAGTCATGCACGCCGCATCAATCTCACTCCTCAACAGCGCCAGGTGGGCTATCTGTTCCAGCACTATGCCTTGTTTCCGCACATGACGGCCGCTCAAAATATTCTCTACGCGCATCCTACTCCGCGCACGGCGGCCGCACAGGCCCAGTTGCAAGTGCTGTTGGGTCAGTTTCAACTGGAATCGGTGGCCTGGGCGTACCCGGGCGCCTTGTCGGGCGGTCAGCGGCAGCGGGTGGCCTTGGCGCGGGCCCTGATGCGCAAACCGGCCTGGCTATTGCTGGACGAGCCGCTTTCTGCGGTGGATTTGACCGTACGCCGTAGTATCCGGACCGAACTCAAGCAACTGCAACGGCGTTTGAGCATTCCCATGATTCTCATTACCCATGATTTGGGGGAAGCGTTTTCCATGGCAGATCGGCTCATCATTTATGATCAGGGGCGCGTGGTGCAGTGTGGGTTGCCCGAGGAGATTCTGGCCAACCCGGCAAGTCCAATCATTTCGGAATGGGCAGGGCATGCATTGCCCACTCACCAGCCGGTGTTTTCCTTTTGAGGCGCTTCGGCCGATTTTGACCCTCCTTGCAGCGATTCATGATTTTCATTCTTTTTTATTTTGCTCTGCTCCTCTAGAATGGTGCCTTTGTCTTTCTCTAGGCGCATGTTGCTCTTTCGCTGCTTTTTCTGTCGGCTGGTTGTTTTGGCCAGCGGGCTGTTGTGCGCCACCGATCCCGTATGGGCAGAGGAACCACCGGACCCGGCGGCCAGACCGCTGCTTAACCCGGCCACGGTGTCGGAGTTGCCTTCCATCGAAGTTATCTCCACCACGCCCGTTCCGGGGTTGGGGATGTCCTTGGACAAGATTCCCTCCAATGTCCAAAGTATTGGCATCAGTCGCATCAATGACCAGTACGTGGCTGATTTTGCCGATCTGCTGAATCAAAACCTGGGGAGTGTCAATCTCAACGACACCCAGGGTTCGCCGGTCCAGATGGATGTCAATTTTCGGGGGTTTACGGCTTCGCCCGTGCTGGGTACCCCGCAGGGGCTTTCCGTATTCGTGGACGGCGTGCGGGTCAATGAAGCCTTTGGTGATACCGTCAACTGGGACCTGTTGCCCCAAAACGCCCTCTCCAGTATCAACCTGATGCCGGGCTCCAACCCGATTTTCGGGCTCAATACGCTGGGAGGGGCCATCAGCATCAACACCAAAAGCGGCTTCGAGTTTCCCGGAACCCGACTAACCCTCTCCGATGGCTCCTTCAATCGACGCAATGTGGCCCTGGAGACGGGAGGTCATGGGGATACCATGGACTATTATCTGGCGGCCAATTTTTTGAACGATACTGGCTGGGCCTGTTGCAATCCCACTGCGGTCAAGCAACTCTTTGGCAAAACGGGCTATCAGGATGATCTGACCGACATCGACCTCACCCTCATGTATGCCGATAACCAATTTAGCGGCAATCAAACTATCCCCCTGTCCTTCATGGGCAATCCCACCCAGCCCTACACCTGGCCGGACATCAATACCGACCGGCTGTCCAGCTTCAACCTGCGCGGGACGCGATTTCTGGATCCTGAATTACTGCTGGCGGGCAATGTGTATTATCGTAGCGTGACCACCAGCGTGTTCAACAGCAATGCTGGGCCGTGCAGCACCAGCACGAATTCGGCTGGTGCCCTGATTGGGGCGGCGGACGGCATCCTCATCAATCAGGCCTTGCCCGGGGACCAGGGCTGTAATATTTCTAGCGTGGTCGACCAGACCCGCGTGGGCTCCACGCTGCAGCTCACCTCCACCACCCCATGGTGGAATCACGATAACAGCTTGACTGGAGGAACCAGCTACGACCACGGCAGTACCGGGTTTACCGAGTCCAACCAGCCTTTGGCGCTCATGCCAGCCTCGCGCAACACACTCTCGACCGAGGCGGTGACCCAAATCGTCAATCTGCGCGGCTATACCGTCAACCAGGGGGTGTATCTGACCGACACCTTCAGCATCAACGGCAAAACCCATGTCACGCTTTCTAGCCGCTATGATCATGCTCTGGTGACCATGGTGGATCAATTGGGCTCTGATTTGAACGGTGGGCATAGCTACAACCGGGTGGACCCCTCGGCCGGCGTGACCTTCAATCCCGTCAAAAGCCTCACCACCTACCTCAACTACAGCCAGGGCATGCGTGTGCCCACCCCCACCGAACTGGGTTGCGCCAATCCCAGTGCCCCCTGTGCGCTGCCCAACGCCTTTGCCTCCGACCCCAACCTGAAGCCGGTGACCTCCTCCACCTGGGAAGTGGGCGCGCGTGGCACACTGGCCCAAGGGGTGCGTTGGAATTCGGCGCTGTTTAGCAGCGTGCTGAACAATGACATCCAATATCTCATCAGTCCCACAAGCCCTACCCAGGGGTACTTTTCAAACGTGGGCCAAACGCAACGGCGCGGGGTGGAAATGGGGTTGGACGCGGGCGCCGAGCCCTGGCATCTGTTTGTCAACTACACCTTTCTACAGGCGACCTATCAGAGTAGTTTTCAGTTGAATGGTGCCAATAGTTCGGCTAATGCCAACGGGGTCTATACGGTACAACCGGGGGATCGCATTCCGGGCATTCCGCAGCAAATCTTCAAGATTCGGCTGGATTACAACCCTCTGCAAACCCTTAAGGTGGGCGCTACCTTACTGGCACAAAGCAATAGCTATGCGCGCGGAGATGAGAACAATCAGGATGTGAATGGCCCCATGCCAGGCTTTGCGGTCTTGAATCTGGATGCGCGTTATCACTTGGATGCCCAGTGGGAAGTGTTCCTGCGCGTGGACAATGCCCTGAATCGTGGCTATGCCACCTACGGACAGTTGGGCATGAACGCTTTCTCCAGCGGAAGCTACAGCGCCGCGGGTAGCCCCGAACAGTTTCGTACCATTGCCCCACCCTTTGGTCTATGGTTTGGGGCCACTTGGCATTTCGGCACCAAAGACCAGAAAAAATCTTCTGCCCCGCCGCAGGCGGATTAAGGGCGCAGTGTGCCGACGCAGTTACCAGCTACCCACATTGGGCATGGATATCCAGGGTTCGGCGGGGGCCAGGGGTTCGCCCTGCTGGAGTAGTTCGATGGAGATGGCGTCGGGGGAGCGAACGAAGGCCATATGTCCATCTCGTGGGGGACGCGCAATCGTTACGCCATGGTCCATGAGACGGGTGCAGGTGGCGTAGATATTTTCCACCGCAAAAGCGATGTGCCCAAAGTTTCTGCCGCCCGTATACGTTTCGGGATCCCAATTGTAGGTGAGTTCCACCTGGGCTTGCTCTTCACCTGGTGCGGCCAGGTACACCAGGGTAAATCGTCCCTTGGGGTATTCGTTTTTTCTGACGACCACCAAACCGAGCGCTTGGCCATAGAATGCCAGGGATTGCTCCAGATTGGTGACGCGAACCATAGTGTGAAGATATTTCATGAGTCCGACCTATCAGAAAAGTAACGGCCACGTTTAAGAACGAACTAGGCCAAGCAATTAGTGTGAGATCCACAATTATTCAGAGCATTACGTTATCCGTGTAACGTTGACGCCATGCGTCGACATGATTGAGAGTTGCATGCTCAATATAGGCACAGTACGCATATGAGTGGTCGGGGTGAGAGGATTCGAACCTCCGACTCCTGCGTCCCGAACGCAGTACTCTACCAGGCTGAGCTACACCCCGACGACCAGCCCATCATTTTAAATCATAACTGCCCTGCGCAAGCAATTTTTCCTTTCAATGTCCCATTGGACGACATCGAGATCACGGCCATTCGCGCCCAAGGAGCTGGCGGTCAACATGTCAACAAGGTATCCACGGCTGCTCAAGCTAATTAACAGCGTGGCGGTATTGCCCACTCAACGACGGCCCACCAGACCCACCCGAAGTTCAGTAGAAAAGCGCTAGAGAAGCAGTCATTTAACCTGTGCCAACGCTTTCTCGAAGCGGTCTTTGCCAACCATCATCTTGGCTGATTCCTCTGCGGCTTTTTGTTTGGCTTCTGCCAGATTCACCGGCTTTCCGGCCTGAAGGACCGCAACCATTCCCAGTGTTTTATGCACAAAACATTCCACCAGATAGATCCCTTCCTTATCCAGTTTGACCTTGATTTCCATATCAGGCTGGGCTTTCCATGGTGTGGCACCAGAAGGCTCAAAAATGGAATAACTGGTGTGACCTGCTTTTTGCATGGGTTTGAAGGTTACTGTGTCACCCACCGCAACCTTGAGATAGGAAGGTTCAAAAACCAGTGACTGTCCTTCCGTGCCTTGTGTCATCATTTTGACTTCATGATCAGCTGACCACGCGCCAAAACTAAGACTGGTGAGCACCGCAAGCATTGATAATGCGAGTTTTTTCATGGTGGTCTCCTAAGCAAAACGGACAAAGATGCAAGGCGCAACAACGGCTACCGTCGCCACCAAGAATTGATCTTTCTCCTACTCGTTTGGAGTGTTCCAACCACTCGAAAGTTCTTGATCCAGATCAATTAACACACCCAGCCCTGAACGAGGGGGTTTTACGGTGCAACGGATTCATCGGACGCGAGCCAGCCAAAATAAAACCTTATCTGTGCCATAATCAGCGAATAAACAGGATTTCCCCTCGTCCCCCGTCCGCCTGCGCACAAAAAAACTCTCTAACCCACCGAGCCCATCCCATGAGTCACTCCAACAGCCAGAACGACGCGGATCTTATCCTACAGATCCAACAGCACAATGCCGGGCGCGACCCTGAACGGCTAGCCATGAAATATGCCAAGATGGCTTCCAGCGCTTTCGTGTTCCTGCGCGGTGCCTGTCACTTGTTCTATGCCGCCTTGCCCGATTCTGCACTCTTCACCAAAACACCGCTGGCCTGGTGTTGCGGTGATTTGCACTTTGAAAATGTCGGCAGCTACAAAGGAGATAATCGGCTGGTCTATTTTGATATCAATGACTATGATGAGGCCGCCCTGGCTCCAGCTTCCTGGGATCTGGTCCGACTGCTCACCAGCATCCAATGTGGTGCCGATGCGCTCAGCGCCACCCCAGATCAAGCCCGGAGCGTCAGCCAAAGTTGTTTGCAGGCCTATCGCTTGGCTCTGGGTCACGGCAAACCCTTATGGGTGGAACCCGAAACCTCGGTGGGGCTCGTCAACAAACTCCTAAGCGCATTGCATGGGCGTCAACGCGCCGCCTTTCTGGACAAACGCACACTGCGCAATGGCTTGCAACGGCGCCTGAAGGTGGACGGCCTCAAAGCCCTGCCCGCCACGGAAGTTCAAAAAAAACGGGTCACCACCTTCGTGCACCATTTTGCAGCCACACAACCCAACCCTGATTTCTATCAGGTCTGTGATGTGGGACGGCGCATTGCCGGAACCGGTAGTCTGGGTGTGGAACGCTTCGTGGTGCTGATCGTGGGCAAGGGAAACCCCGATGGCAACTATTTGCTGGATATCAAAGAAGCCAAACCCTCTGCCCTAGCCCCTCATCTTGCCCGGTTAGGGATAACCCAGCCCTCTTGGCCCAATGAAGCCGCACGTGTGGTGACCGTGCAAAAACGCATGCAGGCCATCGATCACGCTTTTTTACATGCCGTGGAACTGGAAGGGCTACCTTGCATCCTAAAGGGCCTGCAACCTTCGGAAGACCGGGTGGCCATTGGCACCTGGGGCAAGAAACTGGAGCACCTCACAGAGGTAGTGGAAACCATGGGGCGTCTTCTGGCCTGGGACCAGTTACGGGCCTGCGGACGTTCCGGCTCGGCCAACGCCGATGCCTTGATCGATTTTGGACAACGCCCTGACTGGACAGAGGAAATGCTTCAAACGGCCACCGCCTTGGCAGCCCGCACCACTCAACAGTGGAACGTCTTCACGCAGTGGTATTCCGCACAATAGTTGTGGGGGACACCGGTTTTTGTTGTAAAGTCAGGGGTTGTTCATAATCGGCATGCCCCTGCATCCATGGCCATCAAACCCACGATCTTCAAGATCAACCTGCAAATTTCCGACATGGACCGCCATTACTACGGCGATCATGCAGTGACGATTGCACGCCATGCCTCCGAAACAGATGAACGCATGATGATGCGGGTGCTGGCTTTTTGTTGTCATGCGCAGGAACAATTGGTCTTTGCGGGTGGTCTGTCCGAGGCCGACGAGCCCGATCTATGGCTCAAAGACCTGACCGGAACCATCGCACTGTGGATTGATGTGGGGTTGCCGGAGGAAAAGCGGCTCCTGAAGGCCTGCGGTCGGGCGCAGCAGGTGGTCGTTTATGCCTATGGCGGTCACAGCGCACAACTCTGGTGGGAAAACTTGAGCGCTCGAACGAAACGACTCAAAAACTTGCGCCTGTTTTCTGTGGCCCAGTCCAGCAGTCAGGCTCTGGCCCGGTTGACTGAGCGCACCATGAGCCTTAGCTGCACCATTCAGGATGGAAGTCTCTGGATTTCCAATTCCGCAGAAAGCGTCTGCGTGGACTACTCGCGCCTTCAGGTGGCGGACTGAGTATTCCCCCCAAACTCTGGAGCCGTATCATGGAATCAAACTCTCATCGCTGGGGCCCTGTATTGGGCTTGGTGATTCTCTCCCTCACCTGGGGCTATAGCTGGGTAGTCGCCAAACAAGGTCTTACCTTTGCCGACCCCCTAGACTTTGCCGCACAAAGGGCTGTATTAGGAGCCCTCGCCTTGCTGGCGTTATTGCCGCTGACGGGTCGATCCTTACGCTGGCAAGCCCCACGGTCCACGTTGCTCATCGGTCTCGTTCAGGTCGCCGGGTTCATGCTGTTTCAAACCTGGGCGCTGGTGGAAGGTGGACCGGGAAAAACGGCCGTACTGATTTTTACCATGCCGATCTGGACCTTGCTGCTCTCGGCGCTATTTTTGCGCGAAACCATCCGGGGCGCACAGTGGGTAGCCGCCGCCAGCACCTTGCTGGGCTTGGTGCTCATTATCGAACCCTGGGATATGCACACCAGCGCCCTCAGCAAGGGACTGGGTATTCTGGCAGCCTTATGCTGGTCCGTGGGCACCATATTGGTCAAACAATTGCGTCAGCGCCAGGCCGTGGACCTGCTCAACCTCACTGCCTGGCAAATGGTGGCGGGCGCCATCCCCCTGGTGGTGGCAGCTGTCCTGGCGCATCATCACGCCACCCGTTGGAGTGGAGAATATCTGGCCATTTTGGGCTTTATGGCCATCGCCAGCACAGCCTTATGCTGGTGGTTGTGGATATATATTCTGGATCGGGTTCCTGCCTGGGAGGCCAGTTTATCCGTCTTGGGGACCCCCGTGGTGGCCATCCTTTCCTCCCGTTGGGTAACAGGCGAACGCTTTCATGTGCCAGAAGTCTCGGGCATTATGCTGATTGGTGCCGGCTTGGCGTTTCTGGCCTTTCTCGGTTGGCTCAACAGCAAAAAAACCGGAAACGAGGCCTGACAAACCGGGTTTGATTTTCCAGCGAAATGCCGATATCCATGTCTGATATCATGCTACGCTTTTCAGAATGGTCATAGGGTCCTGGCATAGTCATCTCCTTGAGTTTGATGGCTCCTAAATGACAACACCCCGTCAAAAATGAATAGCCCATGTTGAGTGCAGAGGATAACAATCCCTCCGAAGGTCATGAAGTGATACGGCTTTTTGTTGAGCAGGCGGCTTCCGCCATGGCGGCCTTTGACAGGAATATGCGCTTCCTTGGAGCAAGCGCACGCTGGAAGAGTGACTACAGACTGGGCAATCAACCTCTCCGGGGGAGATCATACTACGAGGTTTTTCCAGAAACATCAGAGGAGTGGAAAGCCATCCATCATCGCTGCCTTGGCGGTGAGGTGGCCAGTGCCCGGGAGGACTTCATTGAGCGAAAGGACGGCACAATTCAGTGGCTGAACTGGGAGGTTAGGCCCTGGTATCTGACAGAAACAAGAATTGGCGGAATCGTCATTCAGACAGAGGATATAACCGCTCAAAAAGCTGCCGATAGCAGTCTTATTGCTTCAGAGAAACGATACCGCGCGCTCTTTGAGCACATGAATACCGGTTTCGTGTTGTTCGAGTCTATTCAAAATGATCAGGGCATTCCTGTCGAT
>JAJZHV010000027.1 GCA_021804345.1 Pseudomonadota bacterium
TCTGCGCAACGCGCCCACCAAGCTGATGAAGTCGCTGGACTATGGCAAGGGCTACCGCTATGCCCACGACGAGGAGGGCGGCTTTGCCGCCGGCGAGCGTTACCTGCCCGATGGCATGGCCCCGCCAGGTTGGTACCAGCCCGTGCCCAGGGGCTTGGAAACCAAGATTGCCGACAAGCTGGCCCAACTAAAGAAGCGGGATGAGGAGGCCGGTGGGCAATGAACGCCTGTGCAGTCTGTGGGAGGACCGCAACGGGCCCTTGAGGGCGCGCACACGGGGACAAAGTGGCGTGGTTTCCGGTATAATGCCGGCTGTTACGTGGTTTTGATTTTCAGGGTTTGCGAGCGTAGCTCAGTGGTAGAGCATCGCCTTCACACGGCGGGGGTCGGGGGTTCGAAACCCTCCGCTCGCACCAAAAAATCAATGAGACCCCTCGGCGACAACATCGCCCCCCACTGGGGATACCTCCCCTCCCAAGGCGTCGATCAGGTCGGGCAGCAGACGCGATAATTCACCACTCATCAGTGCCAGATCACTTTCAAAGGCTTCTTGTGCATCCTCGGGGTTTGTGTCGATCGTACCAATGAAGGCCAGACGCTTGAGCTGAAACGGCTCGTGCAGGACGAAGGAAATTTTATCGGCCCAGGTGAGTGCCAGCCGGGTGACTTCATTGCCAGCGCTGATGTGGTTGCGAATGCCTTCGGAATCCAGCGTGTGATGGGCATAGCGAACCTTGGCCCGTTCGTCCTCCCGGGCCCGTAATTCGCAGTCACGATCCACGCTGAAAAGAGCAGGCAGTTCATCACCGGCCAGCCATCCGGTCATGGCGGCCACCGGAGAGCGGTGGGTTTTGATCGGCGTTGCCGAAAACTCGACTCCCGACTGCCGCAAGATGGTCAGTAATTCATCGGCTCTGG
This sequence comes from Pseudomonadota bacterium, assembly GCA_021804345.1. Taxonomy (GTDB): domain Bacteria; phylum Pseudomonadota; class Gammaproteobacteria; order Burkholderiales; family Ferrovaceae; genus JAJZHV01. Next base: position 919 of record JAJZHV010000027.1, read on the forward strand.
CCGGGCTTGGGCTGTCAACGACCAACCAGCCGCCCGCCGGATCGATCCAGGCGGGGGTGGTCTGCCGGACCACAAAAGCGCGCCGCAGCAATTCCTCGTGCACCGCGGTCTTGATGTCCCGCAACTGTTTTTTGCTGGGTCGGTAGCCGTGATCTTCTTCAAAAACTTTGGCTTTGGCAGCGGTATACTGGGTGACGACGGTGCCGGGCAACAGTTTCTTTTCAGTGCCCAGGGTGATGAAGAAATGCCCTGCCAGACTGTAGGCCAATCGATCGTCCTGTGGGCCCACCCAACCTTGACTTTGTGCATCGCCCCCCAGACATTCCTGTAATGGGCGAAGGGCAAGCTGGTCGTTGAGTGCAGTTGCACTGAGGTGCCAATTGGTCAGACGGAAAACCTGAAGATTTTTAAACCACATGGGCGCAATCCAAAAATCCTGATTTTACACCACGCCACCACCCGTCCGGTGGTGGCAGACCTGATCGATCAGCAGTAAAATTTTCATGTCTTAAGATTGTTTTAATTTTTTTGGGTGATACTGGCGGTCTCCACGAGCCGCATGACAAGAGGTAGCAGATGAACGACGTCTATGATCGCACAACCATTCGATTCCACTGGTGGGTGGCCGGCATTATTCTGGCCCTCTGGACCTTGGGGCAATGTATCGATTTTTTCCCCAAGGGTGACGCCCGCATCGCCGCCCGCAGCGTGCACATCACGCTGGGAGCAACCCTGCTGGTGCTCTACCTGTTGCGCTTGCGCTGGCGCAGGACTCACGGCACCAAACTGCCACCAGCGGACCCCGGCATGCCAGGTAAACTGGCCATCGGTGTGCATCATTTGCTGTATGTGTTGCTGGGTTGTGTTCTTTTGGCTGGACTGACGGCTGCATGGTTTCGAGGCGATACTTTATTCAATGTGTTCCAGATTCCCGCGCTGTTTCCCGAGGGAGCCTCCTGGCGGGAAGATATCGTGGATGTCCACGGACTACTGGCTAATAGTCTCTTTGGGCTGGCGCTTCTGCATGCCACTGCCGCCCTGTGGCACCACATCATCAAGAAAGACACAGTGCTGCGCCGGATGTGGCCCGGTATCAGGCCATAAAAGCGCGCGCCAGGGGTTGTTCCAGACGCGTCCAGTGGTCAGGTAAGGCCTTACCGCCGGAGGCCGCATTTGGGGTACCCCAGGCAGCAAAATAAAAGGGAAGCTGATTGGCTTCGGCGGCAACGCCGTCTTCCACACGATCGCCCACGTAGAGCGTTGAAGCGCATGGCAGATGATGCGCCTGCAGGATGTGCTGGATCAGGGCAGATTTGTCCGATTTAGCGGGCGTGAAGGAATCCAGTGCGTAGACTCCTTCAAAACAGGACTCCCAGCCCAGATGGATGAGGATTTGCTGGGTTGGCAGAGCCCGTTTGTTGGTGGCAATGAACAGTCGAATCCCATGCCCCAGCAAGTTTTTCAGAAGAGCAGGAATCCCCTCGAAGGCCGGTGTGAGCAGGGCACAGGTGGCGTCGTAATGGGTTTTGAAGGCCTGCGCCAGTTGTGCAAGCAGGATCTCATCGGATGAACCCGTCAGCAGGGCCAAGGTCTCGGCCAGAGTGGGGCCGACGAGCCCTGACTCTAGGGCAACTACAGGAGTGACGCCGCAGTCCTGCAGTGCTGCGCGGTATGCGCTCAGAATAGCTGGTGCCGAATCAACCAGAGTGCCGTCAAAGTCGAAGAGAATGGCCGACCAGCGTTTGCGAGCATCAGTCGTTGGTGGCATTGTTATCCTTTGATCCGGATTGATAGGGGCGGATGACCGTGGCACTGAGCAGTCCGTTGGACAAGGCCCCGATGATATCCAGACTCTGACCGTTGGTCATGATCAGGCTGCCGGTTGCAGGATCAAGCAAGCCGGGATCGATGAACGTGTTGGCTGTCCAGTTGACGGTGACCGTGGTGCCGGATTCATTGAACGGGGTCAGCGTCAGGGTTCCGGAAGCGGTACTCCCGGATAGATTGGAAACGGTTCCCCGCAGGTCTGTGACGAGATCAGCGTTACTGCTTGTGCTGGGCGCTTTGCAGTTGATGCTGCTGGCTGTCACGGGCTGCCCGGGGGCGGAGGTTCCGAGTACATCCAGAAAAACCAGCGTGTTGCTGCTTAAGCCACTGCACCCGGTATACAGGGTGGAGGTGTTGGTGCTGATCGCCGTACCCTGCAAGGTAAAGGTCTGCGCTATCGGTCCTGCCCAGCTGTTGGTACTGCCTTTGATCTCCACCAACTGCATATTGCTGGCGGCATTGGACAAGGTAACGTAATGATCTTCTGTCTGGTGGCTGCCATACAGCGCAGCGGCGTTCAAACCGCTGCCCGACAGGGCGCCGGTGAGACGTACGTAATCGCCGTCACCGATATTGCCCTGATAGCTGCTGGGTAATGTAACTAAAGTACCCTGTACCAGCGCGGTGTTGTTGGTCGGATTGTAGTTACTGATCAGCCCACTGATCTGGGCAACGGCTTGACCGGCGGTATTAGCGCTCAAACTGGTATTGGTGATCAGGGTGGCCGGGATGCCCTGGCCCGAGCTGGCGCTGTTCCAGATGTTGCGGGCAACCCAGGCAGACAGGGTTTGACCCGTTGCCAGGGAGCTGGGTAGCACCCCCTGCAAGGTGATGCCCGTGGAGCCGGCGCCGGAGCCGGCATTGAGCGTGACCTGGCTGGCGGCGGCATTGATGCTGGTTACGATGCCACCCAGGTGTACCGGTGCGATGGCAGAGGGCGTGGTGGCGGTGATTTCCAGTCGAGAGGCCACGAGAATCCAAGCGTTGTGCGTGCCATCTAGGACCCAGGTGCCATGCGCTTCCACTTCGTTGCCGGGACCCATCTGGCCCAGGCAGTCGGCAATAGGCAAAGTGGCACTATAGCTGGGGTTGACCAGCGTGCACCCGGACAACACGGTGGTGATGCCCAGAGGGGTATTGGCAGCCGCGGTCACAATACGCACCCATTGCCCGTCTATCTGGGCCCACCAGTCCCCCGTGGTGGCATCCAGAACCGGTGACAGGGTTAGGGGTCCGGACAGCGCAGGCAGTATCGTCACCGCCGTCGCATTTCCCGAGGCATCCAGAGTGGCCTGAACACGGTCTCCCAGTTTCAGTAGTCCCGTAATGGCCTGGCCGGCGCTATCCTCCTGGTCGATCGTTGTGCTGGTGGTGGTCAGATATTCCGTGCCATCGATAAACACACTACCAAACCCCGTCACCAGCCCCTGTACCACCCCAGTTCCACCGCTGCCCACACCGGCCGAGTTGAGCAAGGCTGCCACACCCCCGCCGCCACAGGAACTCAGGAAGGTGCACAGTCCCAGCAATCCCAGGAGCCGTGCCAAGGGTTTGAGGGGCGGGGTGAGCGCAGGTGCATTCATGGGTATGGACTCCAGGGTAAGGGGCGTTCGAGAAATGTGGGTCATGGCTTAAAGGGGTGGGGCGGCTTTGCGCGGCTTGCGTTTTTTGACAGGAACGGAGTCGATCTGAATGGGCTCAGAATAGCAGAACATGCCCAATCGAATGCGTTGATCGCCCCCCTGTGGCTCGTCCTGGTCGCTCAGGGGAGTGGCGGCCCGTAGCATGGTTTGCAGGGTTTTGGACCAGAGCGACAGGGCCAGGCGCTCCAGGACCTTGATGGACTCCTGGGACAAGCCATCTGCAAATACGCTTTGTTCGAGGAATTTCCGAGGCCCTGGCAGGCTCAGGTTATGTACGCCGGCTGCTAGATGGTCGGCGCAACTGCCAGCAAACAGGTTGCCCGCCTCCACCGATTGCGGGTCCATGATGAAGGCATCACGACAGAGCCGAACCTGCTCCTGCTCATCGGTGACCATCCCCAAGCGAATCAACTCGTTGAGAATGGCCCGCGGATGAACATCGTTAGAGACTTGCCGGGTCACGGCTTCGAAGGATGGAGCCTCTCCCGCAAAGGGCAGCACCTCGGGCCATTCCAGGGTCATCCAGCGGGTGATGACCTGGGAGGGAACAGTGGGTCGCCCCAGTTGCTCGCGCGTGACTTCGGTGGGCTTGCGCTCTTGGGTGGCCAGGGATTCCAGCAGGGCTTTCACATCCTTGCGGTGCAATCCCGAGAGCATGCTGATGGCGGAATCGTTTTGTTTGCCGCCCAGACGGTCCAGTTCGTGACGCGCCTGATCCAGAAAAACCTGCTTCATGGCAGCCGAGAATTCCGGGTGTCGCACGCCTGATCGCAACAGCCATAAAATGAGCGGCTGCATGATCACCAGCGCCTGTTGAAGCACTTGATCGGCATGAAGGGCGGCAGGGGAGGAAGATTCCATAGGGGTATTATATGTGAAATTTTCACATAAATAAAGCACTGGATGTCCAAGTCTGTATGGTCTGGACTAAACAGGCAAGCTTCCAGGGGAGGGCAGGAACGGGATTACGCGGGCAAAAGCACCGCATTGGGTTGATCATAAACAATTTCTTCCCCAAAGGGAACCGCTGCCGTTGATTCGGATTGTCCATGAGGCACAGGAAGCGATCCAGTCAGCAGGTGCTCAATGCCCTTCAAAGCTACAGAGCGCAAAGACCGGATAGCCCAGATTTTCCAGGCGCACGCGCCCGCCCAACTCGGGCAGATCGACCACAAAGGCGCATTCCACCACCTGCGCACCTAGGCGTGCAAGCAATTGGGTGGCGGCCTGAGCGGTGCCTCCGGTGGCCAGCAAATCGTCCACCAGCAAAACGCGCTCGCCCGCATCAATGGCGTCCTGATGAATTTCCATCCGGTCGGTACCATATTCCAAGGTGTAATCATGGCCAAAGGTGGGTGCAGGCAATTTTCCCTGCTTGCGCAGGGGCACGAAGCCCACACCCAGAAGATAGGCCAAAGGGGCCCCCAGAATAAAGCCGCGGGATTCGATCGCTGCAACCTTGTGCAGGGGTTGGTTCTTGTAACGCTTGGCCAGTTCCTGGATAGTCAGCCGAAAACCCACAGGATCCTTGAGCAGGGTGGTGATATCTCGAAACTGGATGCCCTCTCTGGGGTAGTGCGGAATGGTTCGAATCAGGGATTTGATGGGCATGGCAACACTCCAGAGGGCCGTTTGTAGCGCCTAATCCCGGAGCGGGAGCGCGCATTGAATCCATCAGAAGTTTACTCCAGGGACTGTGGCCAGCGGTAAAAATACGGTTCGCGGGGATCGGGGCGGGTGCGAAATCGTTTATGGCCCCAGTAGTATTGCGAGGGGTGCAACCGGGCCTGTTGTTCGATGAACTGGTTCATCCGGGCCAGATCTGCCTGCAGATCACTGCCTGGAAAATCATTCCAGGGCGGAAAAAATTCCACTTCATAGCCGCGATGATGCGGTAGTTGGTGACAGGCGCAGGGAATGACCAGTGCGCCTGTGGCCTTGGCAAGCCAAGGCAGGGTTGGTACCGTCGCCGCAGGAATGTCAAAAAAGGGAACGAAGAGAGAGTCTTTGCCGCCAAAATCCATGTCGGGCAGAAAATACAGATTACGCCCCTCTCGCAGGGCCCGCATCAACGGGCGCAGGCCCTTTTTTCGTTCCAGCATGACCACGTCTCCCAGGCGTTCCCGGGCGGCGCGAATGTGCCGATCGATCAAAGGATTTTTATGGGGGGTAAAAAATCCCACCCCCTTGAAGGCCATGCCCATCACAGCCCCCTGTATTTCCAGCCCCACGGTATGGAATGTCAGGAAGATGATAGGGCGCGAGATGTTCTGGGTGTATTCCAGGTGTTTGAAGCGTACCAGAGCGCGAATTCGCTCCTGGGAAGACCACCACAGAATACCCAGTTCCAAAAAACTGCGAATCAGCGCGGCCAGATGCGCCTGGGTCATTTGATCGCGCGCGCGCAGGGAGTGCCCGGGAAAACAGGCCTTTAGGTTGATGCGGGTGGTACGAGCCAGGGCGCTCCGGGCCCCCACCATGGCCAGCAGGGAAGCAATGGCGCCCAGCATGCGCAAGGGCAGAAAATGCAACGCCCACAGTAATCCCAGGAGAAGGCGGGTACCCATGCCTAGCGCGGGAGGTCATAGGGCAAGGGTAGCGCCACCAATGCCGGGCTTTCAGGGGCCAGGGTCAGGCACTGATCCTGTTGCTCCTCCCAAGGCAGCACGGCCAACAATTCCACTGCGCCTGCGGGGGTTTTTCCAACCCAGGCCACCTTGCCCACCATGTGGGTGGGGTCCGCACAGCGATAGACCGGATCACCCGGGGCGCATTCGCGCACACTGGAAAAGCGCAAGGTGCGGCGTTTGATCTTGCCCAGATAGTGGCTGCGTGCCACGATCTCCTGACCGGTATAGCAGCCCTTGTTGAAACTGATACCACCGATCAGATCCCAATTGAGCATTTGCGGCACCCATTCCTCCTGGGTTTGCAGGGTAATTTCAGCAATCCCTTCCTGCACTGCGGCGCCATCCCAAACCCTTGTGTCTCCCCAAGGGCACTGTGCACTCAAGGTTTGATGCAGAAGCGTCCAGGGGGTGGAGGCCGAAGAAGAGTGGGGGGTGTCGAGGAGCATCAGGCGCCGGGGGGAAAGAGCCAATCGGGTCAGCCCCTGCACCTCATCCCAGTGGCCGGGGGGAGGGGGCGGCGGCAGGCCCACGGCTGCCAGCAGGGTGTCCACATCCCCCACCAATCCCAGTCGGTGGCGATGGTCCCGTTGTTCCTCCAGGACTACCTGCGAGCGCAGCACATACCGGCGTAAGCGCTGTAGTATGGCAGCCGACATGAGTTCACCGGTATCCAGCCAGAAGGCCTCATCCTGAGCCCACAGTAAAAAACTGGCCAGCATACGCCCTTTGGGCGAACAGTGAGCAGCCCATTGCCACTGCTGGTGTTGCAGGCGTTGCAGGTCCTGGGTGAGTTGTCCCTGAAGAAACATCAGGGCGTCAGTGCCGCTGACACGGATCAGAGTGCGTGTGTTCAAGGAAATCAGGGTACACGGGGGGGTGGCTGGATTCATGGTTCGGGTTGTGGCCCAAGGCCGGCAAAGGGATGAGCCCTATCTTGACATAAACTGTTGCAGCGCGCGACCACCCCCGGGGTCCGGTTTGGGGAAGGGGGCGAACAGCATACTGAGGGTGCAGCAGTTGGCCCCATTTTCAAGAGCTACCGTAGAAAGTGGCTGTTTTCGTGCATCAGCTCCCGCTGACCTGAGGGATGATACCCCTTTGTACCCCAGAATCCAGGCATGCACTCCACCCCGCTCTTGTCTTGCGCCCGCGCTCTGAGCCACAGGGAGCCACTGTCTCTGAAAGGCCCTAGGATGTTTCAACCACCGGGATTCTACGGCACGGTGCGGTTGCGCTTGCACGCTTGCAGCCAGGCGTTCTGGTGGTTGCTGGTAGCCCATGGGGCCGGGGTTGTGGGTATATTCTTTCTCTCCTGTCCGCGCGGGTGCGCGCAAGCGCTGTTATTGGCTGTAACCTGTAGTTTTATTCGGGGCTTGCGTTATGAGGCCTGGCGCTGTGCCCGGCGCAGCGTGCTGCGCGTGGATGTGGGGCGCGCAGGCGCTGTCTGTGTGTATCGGCGCAGTGGGCAACGGGAAGTAGGTCGAATCATTCCCGGCAGTCTGGTGACGCCACGGGTGGTGCTATTGCGCTGGCGTGCCGAGCACCAGCGTTACACGCGCTACTGCTGGTTGTTACGCGCTGCCTGCGATGCGCGCGAACACTGGCTACTGCGGGTTTTATTGCGTCATCCGCTATAATGGGTCCCTTTATCGTCGGGTATGGGTGCCATGAATTCGCTCCTTCAATTGCGCGGGCCACAGGCCCTCTCCGAGTTTCGTCTTCAGCGGTTGACCGAGCAATGCCGGCGGGCGGGTGTGGAAATAACCCACCTCACTGCCTGGCATGAGCACTACGTGCAGTTGAACACTCCGCTGACGCCCTCGCAGTTGGCGCAGTTGCAAGCCCTGCTCACCTATGGGGAACCCGCCCAGCCGTTGCCCGGGGCTACCCTGCAGTGGCTGGTGGTGCCGCGCATCGGCACTGTCTCGCCCTGGTCCAGCAAGGCCACCGACATCCTGCATCATTGTGGTTTGCCACAGGTAGCACGGGTGGAGCGGGGCACCACCCTGCAGTTGCAATTGGCGCAGACCCCAACCCCCCAGGCCAACGCGGTCCTGATAGCCCATCTGCATGACCCCATGACCGAAACCCTGATGCAGGATCCAGACCAGGTGGCGCACCTGTTTACACCGTCCTCACCCCAGCCTCTGGCGCTGGTGGATGTGTTGCAGCAGGGCCGGGCTGCGCTGGAAGCGGCAAATCAGAGCCTGGGTCTGGCCCTGGCCGAGGATGAAATCGATTATCTGCTGGCCTTGTTTGAACGCATGGGGCGCAACCCCACCGATGCCGAGTTGCTCATGTTTGCTCAAGCTAATTCGGAGCATTGTCGCCACAAAATTTTCAATGCTACCTGGACGATCGATGGCGTGCCCATGGCACAGTCCCTGTTTCAGATGATCCGAGATACGCATGAAGCTCATCCTGCCAAAACCATTGTGGCCTATTCCGACAACGCCGCCATTCTGGAAGGCGGGATGGCCTGGCGCTTTTTTCCCGACCCCCATACCCGGCAGTACCAGGAGCAGGAAAATCTGACCCACTTTCTGGCTAAGGTAGAAACCCATAACCACCCGACGGCCATTGCTCCTTTTCCTGGAGCGGCCACAGGCAGTGGTGGGGAAATTCGAGATGAGGGGGCCACGGGCATTGGTGCCAAACCTAAGGCCGGGCTGGTGGGATTTTCTGTTTCCAATTTACGCATTCCCGGGTTCGAACAGCCCTGGGAGGAAGGAACAGGTGCGGCACCAGGGCGCATGGCCTCTGCCTTGAGCATTATGACGGAAGGCCCCTTGGGCGCTGCGGCCTTCAACAACGAATTCGGCCGTCCCACGCTGGCTGGTTATTTCCGCACCTTCGAGCAAACGTTCCTAGGCCAGGTGCGCGGCTATCACAAGCCTATTATGTTAGCAGGCGGAATTGGCGCTATTGATGCCCGACACGCCTTCAAAAAGCCTCTCCACGAGGGTTGTCTGTTCCTTCAGTTGGGTGGTCCGGGTCTGCGTATCGGGTTGGGCGGTGGTGCTGCTTCTTCCATGCACAGTGGTCATAACCTGGAAACTCTGGACTTCGACTCGGTTCAGCGGGCCAACCCCGAAATGCAGCGGCGCGCCCAGGAGGTGATCGATCGCTGTTGGCAACGGGGCGATGACAACCCGATTCTTGCCATCCACGATGTGGGG
>JAJZHV010000028.1 GCA_021804345.1 Pseudomonadota bacterium
CTGCTGAAGCTGTGGCGTGAGGGCCAGATGTTGTGCTTGCTTAAGCTGTAAATGGACCTTCATGACTCACAATTTGAAATGTTCACCCAAGTAGACCTTTCTCACATGTTCATTATAGATGATTTCCTCAGGGTGGCCATCGGCCAGAACGGCACCCTGATTGATGATGTAGGCCCGATCGCAAATGCCCAGTGTTTCACGGACATTATGATCCGTAATGAGAACGCCAATGCCTCGTTGTTTCAAAAACCGGATGATTTGTTGAATATCCATGACCGCGATCGGGTCTACCCCCGCAAAAGGCTCGTCCAGCAAGATGAAGCGCGGTCCTGTGGCCAAGGCGCGGGCAATCTCCACCCGCCGCCGCTCTCCACCAGAGAGGCTGATTGCGGCATGATTCCGCAAATGGGCAATGTGCAGTTCTTCCAGCAATTGCTCCAGTTCTTCCTGGTATCGGCGTTCAGGCTGTTTGCGCAATTCCAGAATGGAGAGAATGTTTTCGGCGACGGTCATGCGCCGGAAAATGGAGGCCTCCTGGGGTAGATAGGAAAGACCCAATTGGGAACGGCGGTGGATGGGGAGCAGGCTAAGACGTGTGTCATCCAGAAAAATATTGCCCCCATCCAGAGGAATGAGGCCCACGATCATGTAAAAACACGTGGTTTTACCGGCGCCGTTGGGTCCCAACAGGCCAACGACCTCACCATCTTCCACTTGCAGCGATACATCCCTGACCACCACACGAGAGCGGTACTTCTTCAGCAGATGTTCGGCGCGCAAAATACTCATGGCCTGGTCCCGGGGGCGGGAGTGGCCTCGGGGGTCTGAGGGGGTGAGGTGGCTGGTGTGCTGCCTGTGTCCTGTTTTTTCCCGGGCTGCAGGGTGACATGCACTCTGCCACTGGGCGTGGAAAAGGGGGTGGAGGTTGCGTCTTCATGCCCATGCGCCTGAAGCACCTCGGATTTGGTGTCGTAGGACAGATAGTCTCCCTTAATTTCGTCCTTGTCGCGATGCACGTCGGCGTGGTCGAATAACTCGATGCGATCCAGTCTGCCGTTATATTCTGCATGTTGAGCCGAGCCTTTTACCCACTCGTTCAGACCTTCCCGCTTTTGCCGGAAGGTCACAGGGTTGCCAAAAGCGGAGGCGTATTTGAACCCGTTGGGGTCTTCGCGCACGGTCATATGGTCTGCCGTGAGACGAATCGTTCCCTGGGTCAGGATGACCGTGCCCTCAAATAGGGTGTTTTTATGATTGTCATCTGCGGTCATCTTGTCGGCTTCGATGTGTACCGGCTGAGTGCGGTCGGAATGATCACTCCAAGCCGGCATGGCCAGCGTTGCGCACAACAGGAGAAGAACGTCAGGGATGAGGCGGCGGGATATGGGTAAGTTTTGCACGGGTAAACTCTGCAATTCTGGTTTTGCTGTTAACGATCATGCCGGCTGCAGTGAGCGTATCTTTTCCATAATCCACAGATACTGGCTGGTCGGTTTTGCCGATGCCGCGACGAGGGTAAACCGTAAGAACCGAGGTTCTGATCACGGTCAGGGGTTGGTCTTGTGTGGCGTTGCGGGTTACCACCACGTTTCCGGTAAAGATCACCTCGTCCTTTTTTTCTGACCGAACGGCATGATCAGAGCGAACCATCAATGTTGGCGCATCGGGTTCGAGCGAGGTAAATGTCACCTCATCAAAATGTGACGTGTCATCGTCAGGATAATGTACCATTTTTTTTGCGCGCAGCGTGTAACGGATCAGTCCGGTGTCGCCCAATTGACGGGCTGTAAAAGTTTCCATGATGAGATCAGGATCATGCGCGATTGCGTGCAATCCGGGAGTGAAGTTGGTCTCCACGACCCGCCACAGCCAAGTGGTCACCATCGCCAGCAACAACACCACCAGCAAGGGACTCCAGCTTTCTAGGCTATGCACGATTCTGAACATGAGCAATGGCCGCTGGTCAGACGATGCCAGCGCGCAGCAGGTCATGCATGTTGAAGGCGCCTTGCAGGGTTCTGGCCGCATCGATCACAAACAGGCCAAAAATTTTGCGTTGTTGCATCACTAGTGCCGCCTCCGAGGCCAATATATCGGGTGTCGTGGTGATGGGATGCGTGCTCATGAGCGTTCGAACCGGAATGGTGGCGATGGACGACAGACCCTGTTCCAGGGCACGCCGCAAATCACCATCGGTGAACACGCCTTGCAATGTTCCCTGGGCATCCACGACGGCGGTCATGCCCAGTGCTTTGGCCGACATTTCCGCCAAAGCCTGGGCTACGCTGGCCTCTAGGGTGACTTGTGGAACTTGCTTACCCTGATGCATGACGTCTTTGACGGTCAATAACAGGCGTTTGCCCAAGGCACCTCCGGGATGTGTACGGGCAAAATCTGCGGCCGAAAACCCGCGGGCTTGCAACAAGGTGACTGCCAGGGCGTCTCCCAGGGCCAAAGTGGCCGTGGTGCTAGAAGTCGGTGCCAGATTGAGCGGGCAGGCTTCGCGGGCCACCGAACTGTCCAGGTGAACGTCTGCCAGTCGCGCCAAGCGGGAACGGGGGTTGCCGGTCAAGGCCAGGATTCGGGTGCCGCGGCGCTTCAGCAAAGGGACAAAGGTGAGTAATTCATCGCTTTCTCCCGAGTTGGACAGGGCGATCAAAACATCTTCAGGAATGATCATACCCAGATCACCATGGCTGGCTTCCGCTGGGTGCATGAAAAAGGCTGGGCTGCCGGTGCTGGCCAGGGTGGAAGCAATTTTGGTCCCGACATGGCCGGATTTGCCCATGCCGCTCACCACGATCCGTCCCTTGCAGGACAGCAGTAAGTGGTGGGCAGCGACAAAAGTGTCGTCTAAGCGTCGAGCGCAGGCCAGAATCGCCTCGGATTCCAGTTCAAGGACCTCTCGTGCCAATTGGCACAGGGCGATATCATCCATGGGGAATTGTCATCTCGGAAGTCATGGGATCGAATTATACTTGAGGGCATGATGGCTACGCTTGAACTGGTTCTCATTCTTCTTTTATCAGCCTCCCTGGGAGTCACCCTGTTTCGCCGACTGGGGTTACCTGCCATGCTGGGGTATTTGTTGGCTGGCATTGTGATTGGCCCTCACGCTACAGGGCTGATCCCTCCAGATACGGCAACCCAGGGGTTGGCTGAATTCGGGGTGATATTCTTGATGTTCACCGTGGGTCTGGAATTCAGTCTGGCGCAACTGATGGCCATGCGACGGACGGTCTTTGGTCTGGGGGGTGCACAAATGCTCCTCACTCTAGGCTTAGGACTGCTGCTGTCTTTGGCGGTAGGGATCGCCTGGCAAGGCAGCATGGCTTTGGCTGGAGCGCTTTCCCTTTCTTCCACGGCCATCATTTCGCGCCTGCTGTCGGAGCGACTGGAACTTAAATCCACCCATGGGCAACGCATCATGGGCATCATGCTGTTTCAGGATTTGGCCGTGGTTCCCCTGTTGGTACTGATCCCGGCGTTGGCGCAAGAGCAAGGCGCTCTGGCACATACGCTGCTCCTGGCAGGGCTCAAGGCGGCTCTGGCGCTGGCCGTGTTACTGGGCTTTGGAAAACGCTGGATGAGCCGTTGGTTTCATTGGGTGGCGCAGCAAAAGACCTCGGAAGTTTTTATTCTCAATGTGTTACTAGTTACCCTGTTCATGGCCTGGGTCACACAACGCGCTGGATTATCCCTGGCCTTGGGTGCTTTCATTTCCGGCGTGTTGTTGGCTGAGACGGATTACCGTTATCAGGTAGAAGACTATATCAAACCATTCCGGGATGTCCTGCTGGGTTTGTTCTTTATCACGATCGGGACCTTACTCGATTTATCGGTGGTGCTGGTGCAATTGCCTTGGGTTGTGGCAACACTACTGGCCCTATTGGGATTCAAACTCATCATCGTTTATGTCTTAGGACGTTTGTTCCGGGACGTGGATTCGGTGGCTTTGCGCACTGCCTTGGCGGTTGCACCCGCAGGTGAATTCGGATTTGTACTGCTGGCTCAGGCTGAAGGCCTAGCGCTTTTACCCGAGTCGGTACTGCAAATCGTTTTGGCAGCCATGCTGATTTCCATGCTCTTGTCACCCTTGATCATGATGATGAGCGATCGTATCGTGCTCTACTGTTGTGCCAGCGAATGGACTTTGCGCTCCCTAGCCCTGCATGAATTGTCGGCGCGCAGTTATGGCGTCCAAGGGCATGTCATCGTTTGCGGATACGGACGCAGCGGGCAAAACCTGTCCCGGTTCCTAGAACAGGAGGGTTTGTCAGTGATCGCACTGGACATGGACCCGCAACGGGTTCGCGCCGCAGCCACCGCCGGAGATTCTGTGGTCTTTGGTGATGCCGTGCGCCGAGAGGTGTTGATCGCCGCCGGATTGCACCGGGCTGCAGCGGTCGTTGTGACTTTTGCGGACACACAGGCATCCTTGGCTATCATCAGCCAAGTGCGCGAAATGGAGCCTGGATTACCGGTCATTGTGCGTACCTATGATGATGTGGATCTGGATCTACTCAAAGACGCCGGTGCTGCCGAAGTCGTGCCGGAAATCCTGGAAGGCTCTCTCATGTTGGCTTCTCACGCCATGCTGGAATTGGGAGTGCCCCTGGCGCGTGTGCTCAAGCGAATTCGACAGGTACGGTCCGAGCGCTATCATCTCATGCGTGGTTTTTTTCGGGGCATGACCGATGACAGCACAGAGCATGCGGAGCAGGCTCAGCCCCGCCTGCATTCCATCGTCATGGGCGAGGGTGCCTATGCCAATGGCAGACAACTCAGGGATCTGGCTCTGGATAACCTGGGCGTAGAGGTGACAGCCATCCGCCGCCATGGAATTCGGGGTTTGCGCCCAACCCCGGACATGGCCCTTGCCGCCATGGATGTCGTGGTGCTGTTGGGGCTTCCCGACTCTCTGGCGCGTGCCGAAACCCGGTTGTTGCAGGGTTAGATTTGGTCGTGACCCAAGGGGTAGGTTAGAATGCCCCGCTATGTTCAGGAAATAGAAGGTCGGCCCTCGTGGAAAACCTGGTAGAAATTTCAAACCTCAATTTTGGATACGGACAGCGCCTGGTCCTCAAGGGCATCAACCTGCGTATTCCCCGTGGACGTCTGGTTGCGATCATGGGATTGAGCGGTTGTGGTAAAACGACACTCCTACGTCTCATGGGCGGTCAGTTGCAGGCTCGTGAAGGGCAGATGAGGGTGGCAGGAGAGCATCTAAACCACTTGGGGCGGGATGGGCTTTATCGGTTGCGGCGTAAGCTGGGTATGCTGTTTCAGTTTGGGGCCTTATTTACCGATCTGTCCGTATTTGACAATGTGGCTTTCCAGATGCGCGAACACACGGATTTATCCGAATCCATGATTCGCGATTTGACCTTGATGAAACTGAATGCCGTGGGCCTGCGCGGCGTGCATACGCTCATGCCCTCCGAGCTCTCTGGCGGCATGGCTCGTCGGGTGGCCTTGGCGCGCGCCACGGCACTGGACCCGAGCCTGATTCTCTATGACGAACCCTTTGCTGGGCTCGATCCCATTTCTCTCGGGGTGATTGGACAGTTGATTCGGCGTCTGAACGATGCGCTTGGCGCCACGTCCGTGCTGGTGACCCATGATATTCAGGAGTCCTTGAAAATTGTCGACTATGTGTATTTTGTGGCGGATGGGGTCATTCTGGCTGAGGGCACTCCGGAACAGATTCGTGCATCTACCCTGCCCTTTGTGCACCAATTTGTATGGGGGGAGTCAGATGGTCCCATGCCGTTTCATTATCCGGCACAACCCATCCAACCGGATTTTGGCTTGGCTGGACGGCTTTCATGATCGTTAACTCTGTTCTGAAAGGTGTGCGCGTAGTAGGCGATCGTACGCTCAAAATCGTGGAGCGCGTCGGTGCCACAGTCGCCTTTCTTGGGCTGATTCTGGTCAATTCTGCCACCAGCCTCAAACGCCCTAGTTTAATTGTCCGCGAAGTCTACTATGCGGGCGTGCAATCCCTCATCATCATTTTGGTTTCTGGACTTTTTGTGGGCATGGTATTGGGTTTGCAGGGACACGAAACATTGCAGAAATACGGTTCAGAAGAGAGCGTGGGGGTTCTGGTGGCATTGGCCCTGGTGCGCGAAATGGGCCCGGTGGTATCCGCTTTGCTGTTTGCTAGCCGAGCAGGTTCTGCCATTACCGCAGAAATTGGTTTGATGAAGGCCACCGAGCAGCTTTCTGCCATGGAAATGATGGCAGTCAGCCCGGTTGCCCGGGTTGTGGCTCCGCGCTTTTGGGGTGGGGTATTATCCATGCCGTTGCTGGCCTTGCTGTTTAGCTCCATGGGGATTTTTGGCGGCTTCGTGGTGGCGGTGGTGCTGATTGGAGTGGACAATGGCGCGTTCTGGTCCCAAATGCAAGCTGCGGTGGATTTCAGGCAGGATGTGGTTAACGGAATCATCAAAAGTCTGGTGTTTGGTGTGGCGGTTTCGGCGATTGCCACCTTTGAAGGATATGAAGCGCCGCCGACGGCAGAGGGAGTGTCCGGCGCTACGACGCGAACCGTAGTGACCTCTTCCCTGGCCATTCTGGCCCTTGATCTGTTACTGACTGCTTTTATGCTGAAGGGGTGGAACTGATGGAACGCAGCACATTGAACTTGTGGGTTGGGTTTTTTGTCTTGTTGGGTTTTGGGGCATTTCTCATGCTGGCCTTCAAGGTGGGAAATCTTTCCATTGGCGCTTCGGGCAAAACCTATGTGGTGGTTGCCCATTTCGACAATATCGGTCAACTCAAGGAGCGGGCACCTGTGCGCAGTGCGGGCGTCCTGGTGGGGCGGGTCTCCTCGATTCATTTCGATGCGGTGCATTACAACGCTGAAGTCCGCATGAGTCTGGACGAACAATATCATTTTCCAACCGATACATCGGCTTCTGTGCTGACCTCTGGAATATTGGGAGAGCAATATATCGGCCTGGATGCAGGAGGAGACGACAAAATGCTGAAAAATGGGGATGAGATCAAATTGGCGCAGGGGGCAATGGTGCTGGAGCGATTGATTGGACAGTTCCTGTTCAACAAGGCGCAGGATGGTACGACGACGAAGGGAGCGGAAAAATGAATGTGCAACGACGGCAATGGCTGCGGGGCGGGATGCTGGTGGGAGGGGTGTTGTTATCCTGCGCGCTTTGGGCAGCGGAACCCTCACCAGAGGCTGTCATCCGCCAAACGGCAGAGGAAGTCATCGCCACGGTGAAGGCCGATAAAAGTATTCAGGCCGGGGATCGCAACAAGGCCTATGCGCTGATCAACCAGAAGGTTTTACCCCATTTCGATTTTGCCCGCATGACCCGTCTGGCCATGGGGCGCAATTGGAATCAAGCCACTGGCGACCAGCAAAAGGTGATTGCCGACGACTTCAAGGACTTGCTGGTGCGTACTTACTCCAGTTCCTTATCCCAGTACAAGGATCAGGTACTGCAAGTCAAGGGCTCGGAGGTTCAGGCCTCTGAGGGAGAGGCTGTGGTGCACACAGTACTGGTCCCCTCCGGTGGGCAAAACATTCCCATCGATTACAGCATGGAACAACAGGGGAATGACTGGAAAGTCTATGACATCAAAGTGGATGGTGTCAGCTTGGTGACCAATTATCGAGGTGAGTTTTCAGATATCGTCCGGCGTAACGGGATTGACGGCCTGATTCAGGCGCTAGAACAGAAACGCAAGGCGGCTCAAAGCAAATGAGCGGCAAGGATACTGGCGTCCTTCGTTTGTCGGGGCCGGTTCGCATCGACACGGTGACCGTTTTGTTACAAACCAGTACACCGTCCTTTGCGCAGGCACAGACGGAGGTGGACTTTTCGGCGGTCACCGATATCGATTCCTCTGCGCTGGCTTTGATGTTGCAGTGGCGCCGTGAAGCCGAATCGGCTGGTAGTACGGTGCGTTTCATCCATGTTCCAGACAACATTCGGGTGCTGGCCGAACTCTACGGCGTTACGTTTTTGCTGCAAGAGGGCTCCGGGGTTGAGGCCTAGTGATCGTTGATGCAACCCGCCATCGAAATTCAACATCTGCGTAAATCTTTTGGCTCCATGCAGGCGCTCAAGGGAGTCAGCCTTCAGGTGCCCCAGGGTGATTTCTTTGCTCTCCTGGGTCCCAATGGTGCAGGAAAAACAACCCTCATCAATGCCTTGGCCGGCTTGTCCAGACCGGACTCGGGCGTGCTACGGCTCATGGGGCATGATGTGCTCAAGGACTATCGTGCGGCCCGACGCAGCGTGGGAGTGGTGCCGCAGGAATTGGTTTTCGATCCTTTTTTTACGGTGCGCGAAACCCTCAGAATTCAGTCGGGCTATTTTGGGCTGCGCCATAACGACGACTGGATCGATGATATTTTGTTCAATCTGCAACTGGCAGACAAGGCTGAGGCGAATATGCGGACGCTCTCGGGGGGGATGAAACGCCGAGTGTTGATCGCCCAAGCCCTGGTGCATCGTCCTCCCGTCATTGTTCTGGATGAGCCAACGGCTGGTGTGGATGTGGAATTGCGTCAAAGTTTGTGGAAGTTCATTCAGCGCCTGAACCAGAAAGAAGGCCATACGATTTTGCTCACCACCCATTATCTGGACGAAGCGGAGGCGCTTTGCCGGCGTGTGGCTATTCTGAAACAAGGCCAGATCGTGGCTATGGATGAACTCCACCATCTGCTTCAGTCTTATCATTCAGATAGTCTGGAAGAGGTGTTTGTGGCGATCCTGCATCAGGATGAATCCGTGAGAGGGCCATGATCATGCAAGGCTTTCGCACCTTATTGTTCAAAGAGATCCTGCGGTTCTGGAAGGTGTGGTTTCAAACCATTCTGGCCCCTCTGATCTCGACCCTGTTATATCTTCTGGTCTTTGCCCAGGTGATGGCCGGGCGCCCCACTCTCTACCCCGGAGTGACCTATGGTGCCTTTCTGATTCCAGGGCTGGTCATGATGTCCATGCTACAAAACGCCTTTGCCAATACCTCTTCCAGTCTGGTGCAATCCAAGGTGACGGGAAACCTGGTGTTCATTTTGCTAACCCCCTTGTCCACCTGGGAGTTTTATTGGGCGTATGTCCTGGCTGCGGTGGTTCGGGGTGTTCTGGTGGGAAGTGTGGTTTGGCTCACGGCCTGGTTTTTCTTCGAGTTGCCCTTAGCGCATGGTCTTTGGCTGGCCATCTTTACACTACTCGCAACGATCATGGCCGGCTCCCTGGGAATCCTGGCGGGCATTTGGGCAGAGAAATTCGATCAGATGGCCGTGTGGCAAAACTTTGTCATTCTTCCTTTGACCTTTCTATCCGGGGCTTTTTATTCCATTCATGCGCTTCCTCCTTTTTGGGCGCAAATGACGCGCTTCAACCCGTTTTTTTATGCCATTGATGGCTTCCGCTATGGCTTGTTAGGCGTGGGAGACGTCTCCCCCTGGACTTCTCTGTTCGTTGTGGGAACCACGGGTTTGGCTTTATCATGGTTGACCCTGGCAGTGTTGCGAAGCGGTTGGCGCTTACGCACCTGACTTCAACGAGAGAGCTTTTATCATGGTCAATCCTCAAGATATCGAGCGCTACATTCAATCTGGCCTGGCCTGCGAAAAGGTGGAGGTGAGCGGCGATGGGCATCATTTCGAAGCACTGATCGTCAGCCACCTGTTTGCGGGTAAATCCCGCGTGGCACAGCATCAGCTGGTGTATCAGGCATTGGGCGACCGAATGCGGGCCGAAATTCATGCCCTTTCCATGCGTACTCTTACGCCCGAACAATGGGCCGAACAGCAACGCGCATGAGGATTGTTTGAACCGTGGATCAGTTGATCATTTCCGGGGGCATCCGCAACGGGGCCGATGTTGCCAAGGCGCTGGCAATGGGCGCGGATGCGGTCTCGGTCGGCACCGCTGCGCTGGATTGGCGGCGCTAATGCGCAGCCTCAACCAATAGCTCGCGCCGCCGTTTGCGCTAAGGTGACCGCTTCGGCGATCGGCGCATCGCCGAGCGGAACGAAGGGCAGAACGTCGAGCGCTCCGAT
>JAJZHV010000029.1 GCA_021804345.1 Pseudomonadota bacterium
CATGGCCGACCTGGAAGACATGGGCCTGATCTCCAGCCCGCACACATCGGCCGGGCGCATCCCCACGCCGCGCGGCTATCGTCTTTTCGTCGACACCATGCTGACCGTGCATCCGGTTTCAGGCGTCAACGAACTCGAGCAAAGCTTCAAGTCCCAGCTCGCGACCGTGGAGCCGCAAAAGGTCATTGTGCAGGCGGCCCAGCTGATCTCCAGCTTGTCACACTTCGTTGGCGTGGTGATGAGCCCGCGTCGCAATGCGGCGTTTCGGCACATCGAGTTTCTGCCGCTGAGCGAGCAACGGGTGCTGGTCATCCTGGTGTCGCCGGACGGCGACGTGCAAAACCGGGTGCTGTTTACCGAACAATCCTATAGCACCATCCAACTCTCGCAAGCCGCGCTGTACCTGAACGAGCATTATGCAGGCTGTGATTTCGAAGGCGTGCGCGAAAGTTTGCGCAATGAACTGAAGCACCTCAACGAAAACATCCAAACGCTCATGACCGCCGCTCTTGACATGGGCAGTGCCGCCCTACGCGAGGGCCAGGATGACTATGTATTAAGCGGCGAAACCCGGTTGATTGCACATCAGGATGTGTCCGGCAATCTGTCTCGACTGCGCCGACTGATCGACGCCTTCGAACAAAAAACCGAACTCATGCAATTGCTGGACCTGAGTCAGCGCGCTGATGGAGTGAAAATTTTCATTGGCGGGGAATCAGAACTGGTCACACTGGACGAATTCAGCATGGTCAGCGCCCCCTATGAGGTCAACGGTCAGGTGGTGGGAACCCTAGGAGTGGTGGGGCCAACCCGGATGGCCTATGAGCGCATCATCCCCATTGTGGATATTACTGCCCGGCTCTTGTCCATGGCGCTTTCTCAATCCTGATCTGTCTTCTCTTCGCAAGGAACCGGTGCCATGCCCCGATATCTTCCAGAACCCCCTTTCGATCATTCGCAGCAAGGCACAACGGGTGTGTTGGTCGTCAACCTGGGAACGCCGGACGCCCCCGAAAAATCTGCCTTGCGGCGCTATCTCAAGCAATTTCTCAGTGACCCGCGCGTAGTAGAACTGCCTCGAGTGCTCTGGTGGCTGATTCTTAACGGATTCATTCTGAATACCCGACCGGCCAAATCCGCACAGAAATACGCCATGATCTGGACCTCCAAAGGCTCGCCCTTGCGTTTCCACACCGAGGAACAGGCCCTTGGATTGGCACAAGGCCTGCACGCACAGTTACAGCGTCCCCTGTGCGTCAAATACGCCATGCGCTATGGCCAGCCCAGCATTGCTACCGGCGTGGCCGAACTCAAGGCCAAGGGCTGCAACCGAATCCTATTGTTGCCCTTGTATCCGCAGTACGCGGCCAGCACCACCGGTTCTTCGCTAGACGCCCTGTTTGCGGCCCTCGGGCGGTATCGCAATGTGCCGGAAATTCGCGTCATCCGGCATTATCATGATCACCCGGCGTACATTCAGGCGCTCAAGGCCCGGGTGGAAAATTTCTGGAATACTCATGGCCGCCCTGACAAGCTGGTAATGAGTTTTCATGGGGTGCCACGGTATACCTTGGACAAGGGCGACCCCTATTTTTGCGAATGCCATAAAACCGGGCGTCTGCTGGCCGAGGCTTTGGGTTTACAGGCAGAACAGTATGCCGTGTCCTTTCAGTCCCTGTTTGGCCGCGCAGAATGGGTCAAGCCCTATACCGAACCGCTGGTGCGGCAACTGGCCCGCGACGGCGTACAGAATCTGCATGTGATCTGCCCGGGATTTCCCGCCGACTGCCTGGAGACCCTGGAAGAAATCGGTATGGAAGTGAAGGCGGCGTTCTTGTCCAGCGGGGGGCGGGAATATCATTACATTCCCGCTCTCAACGATGAGCCAGCCTGGCTGGAAGGGCTCACCCAGATCGCTCTGGAACATTTACAGGGGTGGTTCAAGAGCCCCTGGAACGCGGAATGCGCCCAACGCGAAGGGGCCCTGACGCAGCAACGGGCACAGGCTCTTGGGGCGCTTCAGTAATACGCCCAGAGCCCTTCAGGGGGTCGCGTATCGGATTTGAGGAAAACGGGGTTCAGGCAACAGCTAGTGTCATCGCCCGACAACCCGATTCGTCACACAACAGGTAACCCGCACGCTCTTGATTCCAGTCCTGCAACACCCAGCGTTCGCAGGTATGGTCATCCAGTCGATACACATGGCGCGCCGGTCGGTGCGTATGCCCCTGAATCAGATGGGGATAATCCTGTTTGCGCAGCAAATCCGTCACCGCCTGGGGCGACACATCCATGATCTCCATGGCTTTAGCCTGCTTGGCCTTGTGGCTCATGCGGGTGGCCTCGCGCGCCATGGCATAGCGCACCTCAAGCGGTTGAGCCAACACTTTGCGTTGCCAACTAGCGCTGCGCACCTGTTTGCGCCAGGTTTGATACTCCACGTCGTCGATACAGAGCTGATCGCCGTGGGTTAGAAGAGTACGCGCCCCATTGAGGAGAATGATCGTGGGGTCAGGCAAGAGCGTCGCCGAGCAATCCCTGATGAAATCGGGACCCATCAGGAAATCGCGGTTGCCGTGCATGATCCACAGGGCCGTCCCCCTGCCCACGAGCGCAGCTAAGGCCTGGATGATCCGAGCATGAAAAGGCGCAAAGCGGTCATCATCTCCGACCCAGGTTTCGAACAAATCGCCCAATACATACAGGCTTTCCGCCCCGGCACAAGGGCCCTCAAGGAAATCGAGAAAACACTGCGTGACGAGCGGTGTTTTCTCGGACAGATGCAAATCAGCAATAAACAACGAGGCTGACACGGGGGCTCACATCACACTGGCGCTTTCGATGACGACATCTTCCTTGGGCACATCGGAATGACCACAGCGACTGGTCGTAGCCACCGCCGTGATCTGATCCACCACCTCCTGGCCCTGTACCACTTTACCGAAGACACAATACCCGTAACCCTGATGGCTTGCTTCGGTAAAGTTGAGAAAATCGTTATCTTTCACGTTGATAAAAAATTGTGCGGTGGCCGAATGCGGGTTGGAGGTTCTGGCCATGGCGATGGTATAGCGATCATTGGTCAGCCCGTTGGCGGCTTCATTGTCAACGCAATCGCGGGTGTCCTTCTGCTTCATTCCGGCCGTCATGCCGCCACCTTGGATCATGAAACCATCGATGACCCGATGAAACAGGGTACCGTCATAGAAACCCGAGCGGACGTATTCCAGAAAATTAGCCACGGTTTTAGGCGCTTTTTCCTCGTCCAGTTCCAGCACGATGTCCCCATAATTTGTTTTCAGTCGAACCATGTCATCTCCCTTCAGTCAAGTTTTTCAGATTTAGCTTTCAAGGCTTTATTGCGTGGATCCAGAATCAATGCGGCCTGATACGCGTGCTTGGCCAGGGCCACATACACGTCTCCTAGGTTTTCCTGGGCAGTGGCATAATCCGGTTGCACCATCAAGGCCAGGGTCAGGTTTTTGCGGGCCTCTTCCAGTTGCCCACGGGCCGCATACAATACCGCCAGATTGTTATAGGGCGCAGGCATTTCGGGAAAACGATCCACGATGCCCCGTAATACCTGCAATGCTTCATCGGTGTGCCCCAATCGAGTCAGCACTTGCGACTTGAGAAACCACAGGTCTCCATCCTGACTGTTCGCGCTTAGATAGTCCTGCAGCGCCTGTAGGGCCTCTTGATCCTTGCCCGTATCCACCAGATGGTGAATGGCCTTGGGCGTCAACAAGAGGGGCTCGGGCGGCGGCTCGGGGGCAGTGGCCGCAGGAGTGTGCGCCTTCTGGGCCGGCGCAGGCGTGCTGCTGGCATCGGCAGGCGCAATGGGCGTTGGCTCCGGCGTTTGCAACAATACCGGTGCCGCCACCACGGGCGTCGGGGTACCCCCTGCGGCGGAGACCCCACCTTGGGAATCTTCTTCCTGTGCCAGAACGCCCGAGAGGGAATACGTCAGGAGCAATGCCCCCAGCACTCGCCGCACCCCCATGATCCGCTGCACCGGCAGTTTGCTGCCACAGGCCCCAAGAGCGCGCAGCAAGGGTGCGGCCGGCAAACCGGGGAAGGCAAAACGCGGAATCATATCGTGATATACTCTCCGGGTAAAAGCGGCAGGATAAACATTCTATTATATCAATTCAATGCGTCACTTTCCAGTTGGCTCGCAAAGCACCTGACTCCTCTTCACATCATGCTAAAAATCTTTAACACCTTGACCCGTCGCACGGAAGTGTTTCAACCCATCCAACCCGGACAAGTCCGCATGTATGTGTGCGGCATGACCGTGTACGATCGCTGTCATTTAGGGCACGCGCGCATGTTGGTCAATTTTGACCTGGTGTTCCGTTGGCTGCAGCAGTTGGGCTACCAGGTCACCTATGTGCGCAATATCACCGACATCGACGATAAAATCATCGCTCGCGCTGCCCTCAACCAGGAACCCATCAGCGCCTTGACCACACGCATGATCAGCGCCATGCATCAGGATTTGAGCGCACTTCATGTCCTGCCGCCCACCTATGAGCCCCGCGCCACGGACCATGTTCCCGGCATGATCACCATGATCAGCACCCTGATCGAACGCCAACTGGCCTACGTGGGAGCCAATGGAGACGTGTATTACTCTGTTCATGATTTTCCTGCTTACGGCAAACTATCGGGAAAAACCCTGGAAGACTTACGTGCCGGCGAGCGCATTTCGGTGGACCCCCATAAGCGCGACCCCTTAGACTTTGTCCTGTGGAAAGCCACCAAGCCTGGCGAACCCGCCTGGCCTTCACCCTGGGGCCCAGGGCGACCCGGCTGGCATATCGAATGCTCGGTCATGAGCGAGCATTTTCTGGGCAGCCACTTCGATATCCATGGTGGCGGCCATGATCTTCAGTTTCCCCACCACGAAAACGAAATCGCCCAAAGCGAAGGGGCCCATGGGCATGCGTTTGTAAACCTGTGGATGCATAACGGCTTTCTGCGCGTTAACGATGAAAAAATGTCTAAATCGCTGGATAATTTTTTCACCATTGATGCCGTTTTGCAGTCTTTTGACGCCGAGGTCATTCGCTTCTTTCTTCTACGAGGACATTATCGAAGCCCGCTCAACTATACCGACGCTCATCTGGAAGACGCTCGCCAGGCGCTCAACACCCTGTACAACGCCTTACGCGGCCAACCCCTGACCGCCGGGCAACCAGATTGGGCGCAGCCCGAGGCACAAGCTTTCAGGGCCGCATTGAATGATGACTTCAACACCCCCGAAGCCATAGCGGTACTCTTTGGTTTGGCACGGGACATCCATCGCGGCGACGCAGAAAAAGCCACCTTGCTGTTGCGTCTGGCCGGCACCCTGGGATTGCTGGAACGCGATCCGGAACAATGGATGCAGCAAGGCGCCGGTTTGGGTCGCAAGGCCGCACAGGCAGCCCTGGGTTTGAGTGCAACCGCAGTGGAACAACTCATCGAACAACGCAGCCAAGCACGGCAACAGCGCAACTTTGCAGAATCCGACCGCCTGCGCCAAGTGTTGCAGGATCATGGCGTTGTACTGGAAGACAGCGCACAGGGCACCACCTGGCGCCGTGTGTAGGCTGTCGTCCGCAAGACAGGGAAAGGGCTGTTGCGACTTGCAAAGAACCGCTTAGGCGGCGGGATTAAAAAAGTCCCGTACCTTATCCATGAAGGTTTTGGCCCGTGGGCTATGGGTGTCGCTACCCCGGGTGCTAGCTTCCAACTGGCGCAGCAGCTCTTTTTGTGTTTCGGTCAGCTTGACCGGCGTTTCCACAATCACGTGGCAGAGCAGGTCACCGAAGCCACTGCCGCGCAGTGCTTTGATTCCTTTGCCACGCAACCGGAATACTTGCCCGGTTTGAGTTTCGGCAGGAATTTTTAATTTAGCGTGTCCCTCCAGGGTGGGAATCTCGATTTCCCCCCCCAGGGCCGACACTCCAAAACTGATGGGCATGTCACAGTGCAAGTCGGCTCCATCCCGCTCGAACACCGGGTGATGACGAATTTGCACGACGACATACAAGTCACCGGCAGGTCCGCCAGAAACCCCATGCTCTCCTTCTCCGGCCAAACGCACGCGGTCTCCATGATCAATGCCCGCCGGAATTTTGACCGCCAGAGTTTTGTAGCGCTTGACCCGACCCGCACCACCGCAATCGGTACAGGGCGTAGAAATGGTCTTGCCGGTGCCATGGCAGGTGGGACAGGTTTGCTGAATCGAGAAAAAACCCTGTTGCATCCGCACCTGTCCCTGGCCCCCGCAGGTATTGCACGTGCTAGGGGCCGTTCCGGGTTTGGCCCCGGAACCCTTGCAGGTGCCACAGGTTTCCATGGTGGGGATGCGGATTTGCGTTTCGGTGCCGCGAGCCGCCTCTTCCAGGCCAATTTCCAGGTTGTACCGTAAATCGGCCCCCCGATACACACCGCCTTGTCGACCGCGTCCACCGGAAGCGCCGAAGAGGTCGCCGAAGATATCGCCAAAGGCATCGGCAAAGCCTCCGCCCATGCCGCCGAACCCCGGACCACCGGGTCCACCTGCACCGCCCTGGCTGGGATCGACTCCCGCATGACCATAGCGATCATAGGCAGCGCGCTTGTCGGCGTCAGACAGGATCTCGTAGGCTTCCTTTACCTCCTTGAATTGCCCTTCGGCCTTGGCGTTGTCCGGATTGCGGTCCGGATGGAATTTCATGGCCAACTTGCGATACGACTTTTTGATTTCTTCGTCGGACGCGTCGCGGTTGACCCCTAGCACTTCATAAAAATCGCGTTTGCTCATGCTGCCTCAGCTTACTTGGCGTGCTTGTCTTTAACTTCCTCAAACTCGGCATCCACTACATTCTCGTCACCGGATGCCTCCTTGGAGGGACCAGAACCGGAGCCCGCTTGCGCACCTGCACCAGCACCTGCACCCGCACCCTCGCCCGTTTGGGCATACATTTTTTCGGCCAGTTTGTGACTGGCCTCGGACAGGGCTTCGGTTTTGGCTTCCATGCGCTGCGTATCGCCCGATTTGAGCGCCTCTTCTGCCTCTTTCAGCGCCGCCTCGATGGCTCCTTTTTCCGCCGAACCGATTTTATCCCCGTACTCCTTCAACGACTTCGTCACACCATGAATCAATCCTTCCAGCGTGTTCTTCGTGTTGACCGCCTCAAGATTTTTCTTGTCTTCTTCGGCATGCTCTTCGGCATCACGCATCATTCGCTGGATCTCATCTTCCGACAGGCCAGAATTAG
Organism: Pseudomonadota bacterium; assembly: GCA_021804345.1. Classification (GTDB taxonomy): domain Bacteria; phylum Pseudomonadota; class Gammaproteobacteria; order Burkholderiales; family Ferrovaceae; genus JAJZHV01. The sequence continues at coordinate 7,254 of JAJZHV010000029.1, forward strand.
CCTTGATGGTGATCTTGTTCTCCTTGCCAGTCGCCTTATCCTTGGCACTCACGTGCAAAATTCCATTGGCATCGATATCGAAAGTGACTTCGATTTGGGGCATGCCGCGCGGAGCCGCAGGAATGTCCGACAGGTTGAACTGGCCCAGGCTTTTGTTGCCCGAAGCCATGTTACGCTCACCCTGCAGGACATGAATGGTGACTGCAGACTGGTTGTCATCGGCTGTGGAAAACACCTGTGATGCCTTGGTGGGGATGGTGGTATTTTTTTGGATGAGGCGCGTCATGACCCCCCCCAGGGTTTCAATGCCCAGGGACAAGGGGGTGACGTCCAGCAGCAGCACGTCTTTGACCTCGCCTTGCAGCACCCCACCCTGAATAGCGGCACCAATGGCCACCGCTTCATCTGGATTGACGTCTTTACGGGGTTCGCGGCCAAAAAACTCCTTAACCTTTTCCTGCACCTTGGGCATACGGCTTTGCCCACCTACCAGAATCACATCGGCGATGTCGCTAATCTTTACCCCGGCATCCTTAATAGCAATTTCACAGGGCTTGATGGTGCGGGCAATCAGCTCGTCCACCAGGCTTTCCAGCTTGGCCCGGGTGATTTTCACCACCAGATGTTTGGGGCCAGAAGCATCTGCCGTGATATAGGGCAGGTTGACTTCCGTTTGCTGTGCCGAGGACAACTCGATCTTGGCTTTTTCTGCAGCCTCTTTCAACCGTTGCAAGGCCAGTACGTCCTTGCGCAGATCCAGACCGTTTTCCCGTTTGAATTCGTCGGCCAGATAATCGATGATCCGCAAATCAAAGTCTTCTCCACCCAGGAACGTATCTCCATTGGTAGAGAGCACTTCAAACTGATGTTCGCCATCCACCTCAGCAATTTCGATGATAGAAATGTCGAAGGTGCCCCCACCCAGGTCATACACCGCGATTTTGCGATCGCCCTCTTTCTTGTCCAGACCAAAGGCCAGAGCCGCCGCTGTGGGCTCGTTGATGATGCGCTTCACCTCCAGTCCGGCAATCCGGCCCGCGTCTTTGGTGGCCTGGCGCTGACTGTCGTTGAAATAGGCGGGTACGGTAATCACTGCTTCGGTGACTTCCTCTCCCAGATAGTCCTCTGCCGTTTTTTTCATTTTTTGCAGCACGGCAGCAGAAATTTCTGGCGGCGCCATCTTGCGATTGCGCACTTCCACCCAAGCATCGCCGTTGCCCGCCTTGACAATGGCGTAGGGCACCATGTTGATGTCCTTTTGCACCATTTCTTCATCAAACTTGCGGCCGATGAGACGCTTGACCGCAAACAAGGTGTTTTTGGGGTTGGTAATGGCTTGACGTTTGGAGGGTGCGCCCACCAGCACTTCGCCATCCTCCTGATACGCCACGACTGAAGGAGTGGTACGCGCGCCCTCGGAGTTTTCGATGACCTTGGGTTTGCCACTTTCCATCACAGCGACGCAGGAGTTCGTGGTCCCCAGGTCGATACCGATAATTTTTCCCATGTTATGCCTCTGATATGATATTGAAATAGCGTTGACTGTTAAATCGGGGCCATGCCTTCGATTTCAAGTCCGATACGTGATTTTATTTGGAAGGTTGTCCGCCTTCATCCCAGCGTCGTCTCAACCACCCTTGCCCTTAGAGACCGTCACCAAGGCCGGTCGCAACACCCGCTCATGCAGCGCGTAACCTTTTTGCATCACGGTTAAAACCGTGTTGGGCGGTTGCACTTCGTCTTCCAGCGAGGCGATCGCCTGATGGCGATTAGGGTCGAATTTTTCCTGCTCCGGATTGATGGCGGTGATATGAAATTTTTCGAAGACTGAGGCCAGTTGGCGCGCGGTCAATTCCACCCCACTGCGGTAACTCTCTACCGAAGCTTCCTTCACCTGCAGCGCTGCTTCAAGGCTATCCGTGACGGATAACAGCTCAACTGCAAAGGACTCCAGGGCAAATTTACGCGCCTGAGCCAGATCCGATGCCGCCCGCTTGCGTACATTTTCAGTATCGGCCCGGGCTCTCAACCAGGCTTCTTCTTTCTGTTGCGCCTTGAGTTCTGCTGCATTCAATGCCTCTAGGGCCTGTTCTAGGGTCATGGCTGGAATGGCGTTGGCCATCTCCCCGGCGGGCTCCGAGTTTGGTGATGCAGGGGCAGATTCGGTCTCGGGTTGAAGTTGAAATGGTGCAGATTGTGTTTGATTCGGGTCTGGCATCGTCGATCTCCTCAGGGAACTGTGGGGCAGATGGGGGACTGGGCCAGGAATTTCAAGAGGGCAGCGAAAAAAAACGCACCCCAGGGGCCCCCGCGCCTGAAACCTTGGGGCCTGCAGTCGGCCATAGGGGCCGTGGATGGGTGCACACCGATTGGTCGGAGGGGTTGGGGAAGTCCTGCTCAGCGCGTGGCACTTAAACCACGGGCCAGGTCTTCCTGCAGATCAGTGATGTCCTCCAGGCCGACCGAGACACGCAGCATTCCAGCGCCGATACCGGCCTTCTGCCGCGCCTGCTCGGAAATTCTGCCATGGGTGGTGGTGGCCGGATGGGTGATGGTGCTTTTAGTATCACCCAGATTGCCGGTAATGGAGAGAATGCGGGTGGAATCCACCACGCGCCAGGCCGCCGCTTGCCCCC
>JAJZHV010000030.1 GCA_021804345.1 Pseudomonadota bacterium
AGACGGCAAAAAAGGGTCATCCCGCGCCATCAACACCAGGGTTGGCAAGGCAATACTCTTGAGCCACGGTTTGCTGCTGGAACGAAACCAATAATCCTCGGCATCTCGAAATCCATGCAGGGGGGCAATGCAATGATGGTCAAAATCACGCATGGAGCGTGCTGCCATGATGGGTGTCAAATCCAGCAATCCCGGATATTGAAGCGCCTTTTGTTGCGCCTTGCGTTTGAGAGAGAACAAAAAATATTGCGTATACAACTGATTGAAGCCGCGGCTCAAATTAAGAGCCACTTGTTGCAAGTCGATTGGCGGCGCAACGGCAACGGCTCCCGCCAGCAAGACAGTGGCTTGCTGGGCCTGTTCTCCTAGCCATTTCAACAGCATGTTTGCTCCCAGAGACACGCCTACGGCAAAGCGCGCCGAGAACGGAAACTCCCGTTGCACGGTACGCAAAATCCATTGAATCTCCGAGCTGTCTCCCGCATGATACAGTCGCGGTCGATGATTCAATTCTCCACTGCAACTCCTGAAATTCGGGGCCAATACATTCCAGCCCAGCGCTGCAGCCGCGTTAGCCAAGGCACGCACGTAGCGCGATGCACTACTGCCCTCCAGACCGTGAAAGATCACCAATACCGGTGCCTCGGCGCGTTGATCTAGGCGATCCACATGAATGAAATCCTGGTCAGGAGTGCTCCAGCGTTGGCGCACCCAGGAGGGAATATACACTGGCGCCCAGAGGGATCCATAGATGGTCTGTGCATGGGCGCCACGAAGCCAGAAGGGCGGCTTGAAGGGGGGTTCAAAAGGATCGGGCGGGGCCTCAGAAGCCATGGTTCCTGTCACGATGGCAATGAATTGACAGGAGCATAACATGGGTTGCCAGACTTGCTTTACAATGCCAAGACTGCCTTCTTTGCTTGGCACTCATGACACGCCCCACTGCCCTCACCATCGATCTGGACCATTTGCGGCACAATTTCAAGCTGGCACAAATACTCCATGGCGAGCGGGTGCTGGCTGTCGTCAAGGCGAATGCCTATGGCCACCAGGCCATCTCCTGCGCCCGGGCCTTGGATAACCTGGCCGACGGATTCGCCGTGGCCACCCTGGAGGAGGCCCTGCAATTGCGGGGCGCCTGCCTTCGACAGCCGATTGTGCTGTTGGAAGGCCTCTTTGAAGCGGCGGAACTAGCCGAAGCCGTGGCGCAAGACTTGACCCCGGTATTCCACACGCCACAGCAACTGGAATGGCTGGCATCAGCCCCCCAGGGGGCGTTCGATTCGCTATGGATCAAAGTGGATACCGGGATGCACCGTCTTGGATTCGCACCGCAGGAAATACCCCAACTGGCAGAACGACTTTCACGTCAAAGGGGGATTTGCCATCTAACGCTCATGACCCACTTTGCCCACGCGGATGGCCAACAACCACAGGCGCTGGATGAACCCATGCAACGCTTGCACCAGACCTTGCAATCCCTGCGCGCCCTACCCGGATTACAGGTGCACACCAGCCTGTGCAATTCTGGCGCCATTCTGGGTTATCCCGCAGTCCGGGGGGACTGGGGCCGCCCCGGACTGATGTTGTATGGTGTTGATCCTGCAGCGCCCACGATGGCCAATCGACAGCCGCTGCAACCGGTGATGAGGCTCACCTCCCGCATCACCGCCATAAACCGGGTTCCCCCCGGCGCATCCGTCGGGTATGGCGCCCTGTTCACGGCCACTCGCCCCACCCGCGCCGGCATCGTTCCCTGTGGATATGCGGACGGATATCCTCGCAGTGCCCAACAGGGCACCCCCGTTTTGGTGGGTGAGGTGCGAGTACCGCTCATCGGTCGGGTTTCGATGGATATGCTCAGCGTGGATTTGACTGATCACCCACAGTTGGGACTGGGCTCGCCGGTTGAATTATGGGGCACACGTCTTCCTGTGGCGGAGGTGGCGCACTGCGCCCAGACCATCGCCTACGAATTGCTCTGTCATGTCCGTCGCGCCCCGGTGCACTACCGTGGTGCGCATGATCTGGAATAAGGAGGAATCACCCCATGCGTATTGGACAGGGATTTGATGTGCATGCCTTGGTCCCGGGCAGGCCTTTGATCATCGGTGGCGTGCATATTCCCTTTGAGCGCGGTTTGCAGGGACACTCGGATGCCGATGTGCTGATTCATGCTCTGTGTGACGCATTGCTGGGGGCCGCCGCCTTGGGGGACATCGGCCAGCATTTTCCGGATAGCGATGTGCGCTATGCAAACATCGATAGCCGGGTGTTGCTACGGGCCGTGCGGGACAAGGTTCAGGCTGCCGGTTATGTGCTCTGCAACCTAGACGCAACCATCATTGCCCAAGCGCCGCGCATGGCCCCTCATCTTTCCAGCATGATCCAGCTGCTCAGCGCAGATTTGAACGTGACCAGCGATTGCCTCAATCTGAAAGCCACCACGACAGAGCATCTGGGTTTTACCGGGCGCGGCGAAGGCATTGCGGCCCTAGCCGTCTGTTTACTGGTCAGGGCATGAGCTTCTTTGCCGCTTAATACGGCAAATGCGCGTCGGGTTTGAGCTTCAGGATTTCGCGCTTAAAGTCTTGCTGGATGCGCTCCAGGGCGCGCGCCTCATCGGCTTCAAACCGCAGCACGATCACCGGTGTGGTATTGCTGGAGCGAGCCAGACCAAAGCCATCGGGGTACTCCACCCGAACCCCATCTAACGTCAGAATGTCCTGAGCCCCCGGAAAGTGGCCCTTTTTTTGGAGTTGATCGATGATGGAAAAATTCTCTCCCTCCTCCAGGTGAATGTGTAATTCGGGGGTTGTCAGGGAATCGGGCAAGGTGTCTAGGGGCCTGCTGACATCATCCACACGACTCAGAATTTCCAGCAAACGGGCCCCTGCATACAGTCCGTCGTCAAACCCATACCAGCGTTCCTTGAAAAAAACATGACCACTCATCTCGCCGGCCAGCAAGGCGCCCGTCTCTTTCATTTTGGCCTTGATCAGGGAATGCCCGGTTTTCCAGATGGTCGGCTTGCCCCCCCGTTGACGCACCCAATCAAACAGATTACGGGTGCATTTCACGTCAAAGATGATCTCGGCGCCGGGATGTCGGGACAACACATCGGCTGCAAACAACATGAGTTGACGATCGGGATAGATCACTTGACCCTGACGGGTGACCACACCCAAACGGTCCCCATCGCCATCAAAGGCCAGACCGATTTCGCTTTCTCCCTGAGCCAGGGCCGCCTGCAAATCGCGCAGGTTTTCTGGCTGGGAAGGGTCGGGATGATGATTCGGGAAAGACCCGTCCACATCGCAAAACATTTCCACCACGGTACAACCCAAGCGGCGGTAGAGTTCGGGCGCAAAACGTCCGGGAATGCCATTGCCACAATCCACCGTAATCCGTAATGGGCGCGCCAGCTGGACGTCGGAGGTGATCCGTTGCAAATAGCTTTCAGCCACATCATCCTGACGATACTGTCCCGAACCCTGCGTCAGCTGTCCGGACAGGATTCGTTGATGCAGGGCAAGAATCGCTTCGCCCGACAGGGTATCCCCACCTAACATCATTTTCAGACCGTTGTACTCGGGGGGATTATGCGATCCGGTGATCATGACTCCAGAGGAGCGGGCAAACTGCTGGGCGGCAAAATACAGCATGGGCGTGGCCACCATCCCCACATCCACCACATGAACACCACTGGCCTGAATGCCCCGCGCCAAGGCCGCGCTGAACACCGGGCCCGAAAGCCGGCCATCGCGGCCAATGGCAATGGTATCCAACCCGCGAGATCGTGCCTCTGAGCCAATGGCCTGGCCGATCAGTTCAACCCCGGCGGGGATGAGCGTGCGATCAACGATGCCACGAATGTCGTAAGCCTTGAAAATTTCACGTGCAGGAATCATGCGATACTCCTTGAGAAAACAAACCGGCCCAATAAGGGCGCAGCGCTCGTCAGGCCGGGTTTGCGGCGCATCTGATCAGAATACACTGGAGACCCGAAACACAAAGACATGGGCCGGGGCTCCGTTATTGAGCCCGTAGAGCAGCGCAGTGCTATATTCTAGGCTCTGGGTATGTCCCAGATGATATTCCCCAGAAAAACCGGGCCCCAGCTGATTGGAATTATCCGCCGGACGATAGTAAGCCTCGAAACCGGGAACGAAGGCATCGTTGACGATATAGCCCGCCGTGTAGGTGGCGCGAAAATCAAATTTTCCCACCAGATCGACCCCCACCGTTTTTTGCCAGATCAAATTCATGCGCTGTTGGGTCGATTCCGTTTCGCGCTGTATCATGGGGCCAATCTCTACGGCATTGGAATAGATGCTGGCGTTATAGCGCGCATAGTTTGCCATAAAGCCCAGGTCTGCTCCGTATTCCTCCTGGCTTCCCACATTGAAAAAATTTTCCCATTCTACACCGCCCAAATGCGTTCCCAGAGCGGGAGCATAGTTGTAGGGCCCAGAGTAAATCTCGGTTTTCCACCAGGCCGTCGGCGAGTAGGCCAGCGCACCCCCAAACACCCCGCTTCGATCGATGGCCGCATTGGCGTCACGCGTATTGAACCCGCGTAACTCCACCTCGGTTTGACCCTGGGTGATTTTTGGTGAGTAAATGATGTAGTCATCTCCCGGTCCCGTGGGGCCTGCAGCATTCACGGCAGTGCTCGACAGCAGGCCAGCGCAGGCCACAAGAGGGAAAAACGTCGCGGGGCCTCGGCAAACAGAGCGCAAGACAGTGCTTGAGGATGAGTCGTTCATAGGGTTCCTCTGTAATCAGTTAGGTGAAGGATGAAACTGAACCTGTTCAGACCATACCCCGGCGGGCGGCTCTGAATGAAGACGGGATGGATCCCGTTTTATGTTTATGATTCCATTCTTATTTGAACGGCGTCATTCGTCAAGTGACGTTTTTTGCCGCGGCAATCACCTCCCGCTGCAACAACCAGAGGGCCAACAGCTGGTCTGCAGGGTAGGTCACCTTGATATTGGTCGTTTCGCCCATCACCAACAAGGGCTGTAGCCCCATGGCCTCGATGGCGGACGCCTCGTCCGTGACCTGCTCGATGTGCGCCACCCGATGCAAGGCATCGGAGAGCAGTTGCAGGGGAAACATCTGGGGCGTCTGGGCGGCCCATACGCCAGCCCGGTCTACCGTGGCCAGAACCCGCTGCGTCTGCTGCTGTCGCTTGAGCGTATCGGCCACGGGAATGGCCAGCAATCCGCCCACAGGATCATCCCACAGCGTGTCGAGTAGACGTGCCAACGCAGCGGCAGACACACAGGGCCGGGCCGCATCATGCACCAAAACCCAGGTGTCGGGTGGATATCTTTGGCGCAGATGCCCCACGGCATTACGCACGGTTTCGCCGCGCGTTGCCCCAGCGCCAAGGCAAGGCTGGACACGACCTTGCCATGCCGACCAGGGGAGGAGATTCTGGTGTTCCGGGGCTAACACGACATGGATGCTGCCGATTCGGGGCTCCTGCAACAGGGCGCGCAGCGTATGCACCAGAAGCATATCCTGCCCAAGCAGGGTAAACTGTTTGGGCAAGGCCGATCCGAAACGTGATCCCGAGCCCGCGGCAGGCAGAATGGCAACACATGTAGGCATGATGAACCTTCACTGAGCTAACCGGGGAAATGTTACCACAGCCCTCGCACCACACTTTGGGACATTGGTTGCTGCGCGTTGCGCTGGCCTGGCCCGAGCGCACCCTGGCCTTGCTGCTCACCCTGACGGTGGCCTTGGTGCTGTGGTCGGCCATGCACACAACGGACCGGGATGGCGCCCTGACTTTGAAGCAAAGCGCGCCTGCTCCTACCCCCACCGATTTGGCAACGCTCAGCGAAATTGTCGTGGCCACCCGCCTAGGGCCCACCACCTACCTGACCCAGCCAGATGGGCGCACGGTGGGACTGGAACATGACCTAGCGCTTCAATTTGGCGCCAGCCTGGGTAAGCCCGTTCGATTTCTGGTACTGGATAATTTGGAGCAGGTTTTGACGGCGGTTCGCGAGGGGCAGGCCCATTTTGCCGCAGCGGCGGTGCCCCTGTCGACGACCCTGCAAAACCAGTTTTCTTTCACGCCCTCTTACCAGAAAACACGTCCTCAGATCGTGTACAACGCCACCCTGGGAAACGCCCCTGCCGCCTTGGCCGACCTGTCTGGAAAAATGCTCGGGGTCGTGCCTAACCCCGAGCATCTGGCTTTGCTCAATCGTTTGCATACGCGCTATCCCGGTTTGAACTGGAAGTCATTTCCCCGCGGGGATGTGGACCTGGAGCTGATGCAACGGGTCTTTGAGGGTACGGTGCCCTATGCCCTGAGTGATTCCAACACCATCGCCATCGCACAAAATTACTATCCGGATTTGACGGTTGCCTTCGACCTGGGGCCAGAAGAACCCGTTTCCTGGGCCTTCCCAAAAATCGATCACGGTTCCTCGACGGCGCCCGACCCCTTGTACGAGAAAGCCTGTCAGTTTTTGCAAAGCCTCAACCGCACGGGCAACCTGAGCCGCATGCTGGAGCGCTATTACGGCCATGTCAACGCGCTGGATCATGAGGACTCCAGCGCGTTTTTGCAAAAAATCGTTTCCCGTCTGCCACATTTTGCGTCCGTCTTCAAGCAGGCGCAGCTGTTAAGCACCCTGGATTGGCGGCTGTTGGCCGCCCTGGCCTATCAGGAATCGCGCTGGGACAAGGAGGCCGTGTCGCCCACGGGAGTGCGCGGCATCATGATGCTTACGGCAGATACCGCTGATCGCTTGCATGTGTCGGACCGCACCGACCCGGACCAGGCCATCCCGGCGGCAGCACTGTATTTGCAGCAGTTGCATGATCTGGTGCCGCGGCGAATTCCAGAACCGGACCGAACCTGGATGGCGCTAGCCGCTTACAACGTGGGATACGCCCATCTGGAGGATGCGCGCATTTTGGCCCGGCAAAATCATCTCAATCCCGACGCCTGGAATGACGTCAAATCCATGCTTCCCCTGCTGAGTACGCCCACCATTTACGAGCACACCCGTTACGGTTTTGCACGCGGCGGCGAGCCTGTCAATTTTGTAGAGAACGTGCGCAGTTACTACGATATCCTCACGCGCTTCGAAACCCCTTACCGTCAAGCCACGATCCGCTCGCGCCCCCCCATATAGGGCCGCAGTACCTCTGGGACGGTAATGGAGCCATCGGCGTTCTGATAATTTTCCAGCACCGCCACCAAGGCTCGGCCCACGGCCACCCCAGAGCCATTGAGGGTATGCACCAGTTCGTTTTTGTTGTGCTCATTGCGAAACCGCGCTTGCATCCGTCGTGCCTGGTACGCTTCACAATTGCTGCAGGAGGAAATTTCCCGATAGGTGTTCTGGGCAGGCAGCCAAACTTCGATGTCGTAGGTTTTGCTGGAGCCAGCGCCCATATCCCCGGTGCACAGCACGATGACCCGGTAGGGTAATTGCAGGCGCTGCAAAATACCCTCCGCATGGGCGGTCAACTCCTCTAGCGCCTGATAGGATCGTTCCGGATGAACGATTTGCACCAGTTCCACCTTGTCGAACTGGTGCTGCCTGATCAAGCCACGCACATCCTTGCCATAGGAACCGGCTTCAGAACGAAAACAGGGCGTATGGGCCGTCAGTCGAAGCGGTAAATCCTGTTCCTTCAGAATGACATTGCGTACTAGGTTGGTGAGAGGCACTTCTGCCGTGGGAATCAGGTAGTGAGTTCCCTGTTCGCGGGGCACGGCAAAGAGATCTGCCTCGAAACGCGGCAATTGTCCTGTCCCCCGGAGCGTTTCCGCGTTGACCATGTACGGAACATACATTTCGGTGTAGCCGTGATCACGCGTATGCACATCCAGCATGAATTGCGCCAAAGCCCGGTGCAGTCTGGAAAGATCGCCTTTCATGACAGAAAAACGGGCACCAGCCAGCTTGCTGGCGCTTTCGAAATCCAGCAACCCCAGTCCCTCTCCCAAATCCACATGATCGCGCACGGGAAAATCCATCATCCTGGGCGTTCCCACACGACGCACCTCCACGTTATCGCTTTCGGATTTCCCTACCGGAACGCTGTCATGGGGCAGATTGGGCACATTCAGCAGGAGAGCTTCCAACTGCTGCTGAATGGTCTGCAACTGGCTTTCATCGCTTTTCAAGCCCTGATTGATACTGGCCACCGCCTCCATCATGGCCCCGGTGTCGCCCCCTTGCCCTTTGGCGATGCCAATGGCTTTGGAGAGTTGATTCCGTTCGGCCTGCAAGGCCTGGGTACGCACCTGAATCTGCTTGCGCGCCTCTTCCAGCTCCCGGAATTGGGTGGCATTGAAGGCATATCCTCGCGTTTCTAACCGCTTGAGTACGGTATCCAGATCGGTTCGTAATCGCTGTATATCCAGCATGAGTCACATCTCCTGAGGGCCGTTTTCAGACACTGGGTCGACGCTCCACGAGCGCTTGCGCCAAAGTGCCGCTATCCACATATTCCAGTTCTCCGCCCACGGGCAAGCCGCGTGCAATTCGCGTCAGGGTCAAACCACGCGGGCGTAGCAGTTCGGTAATGGCATGCGCCGTCGCTTCTCCTTCGGCCGTAAAATTTGTCGCCAAAATGACCTCCTGAGTCAGTCCATCACAGGCGCGGCGGAGCAATTTTTCCAGATGGATTTCTTGGGGGCCGATTCCATCCAGCGGCGAAAGCCGCCCCATCAGTACAAAATAACGTCCCTGATAGGAACGGGTCTGCTCCATCATCAACAAATCGGCCGGGGTTTCCAGCACACAGAGCAAGCGCCCATCCCGTTGATCGGTAGCGCATAAATCACAGAGCGTGTTTTCGGTGAAATTGTTGCACTGGGCACAATGCTGCACCCCCTCCAGGGCAGCGGCTAGGGTTTGCGCCAGCAACTGTGCGCCGGCCCGATCGCGCTGCAACAGATGATAGGCCATGCGCTGTGCCGATCGGGGCCCAACCCCGGGCAGGCAACGCAGGGCATCGATGAAGCGGTGTAGGCGGTCGGTATGGGGGGGCATGAAGCGCTCAGAAGGGAAGTTTGAGCCCCGGTGGCAAGCCCATCCCCTGGGTGAATCCGGACATGCGTTCGGCAGTGGCCGCTTCAATGTGTTGGTTCAGGTCCTTCAGGGCCACCACCAGCAAATCTTCCAGCATGTCTTTGTCATCCATGAGAGAGGGATCGATACTGACGCGCTGGATGGCATGATCGCAGGTGGCAGCCACCTTCACCAGACCAGAGCCCGCTTGTCCCTGCACCTCGCGTTGAGCCAGTTCGGCCTGGGCACGTTTCATGTTTTCCTGCATCTGCTGGGCTTGTTTCATCAAACCCGCCAACCCACCTTTCATCATGACTCTTCTCCTGATTCTTTAGCCCCGCGGGGCTCGATACTCGATTCTACCAATTGCCCTCCCAGCAGGGTGGTTACCTGCTGCACGAAGGGATCGCTGTTCAAGGCTTCGGTTGCCTGCTGCAACCGTTGTTCCTGCGCCTTCTGTTCCTGTATGGCCACAGACTCGCCAGCACTTTCTCCCTGCACGACCTCCAGGCGCAGGGGCCCGCCGGCAGCGACAGCGACGGCAGCGGCGGCGGCGAGGCTCA
>JAJZHV010000031.1 GCA_021804345.1 Pseudomonadota bacterium
GTGGAAATCTGTTGTGAAATATCTGCCGCAGGGTACAGCTTATGCCCCAGTTTGACGCTGAAATTGGGCAGAAAGACGACCTTGATGCGCCCGTTGACATCGGGATCGCGATTGATGACCTCCCCGATGGCGGTGATGAGACGGATCATCAGTTTGGCCATGGCATAGCCCGGGGCCGCCTTGCCGCCAAATAGGAAGGTGCGGGGCTGAAAATCCACATGCGGGTTGCGCTTGATGCGGTTGTACAGGGTGACGATGTACAGGGCGTTCAGATGCTGGCGCTTGTATTCGTGAATGCGTTTGGCCTGGACATCAAACAGGGTGTCCGGGTCGATGAGCGTGTGGCAGAGTTGCCGCACGGTATCGGCCAAACGCGTCTTGCAGCGGCGTTTCATGTCGCGCCATTGGTCCTGAAAGGCGCTATCTTCGGCAAAGCGTTCCAGTTGTCGCAGTTGAGTCAGGTCGCGTTCCCACTGGGTGCCGATGGTGTTGGTCAGCAGTTGGGTGAGCCCCGGGTTGCTGAGCATGATGAAACGTCGCGGGGTGACGCCGTTGGTCTTGTTCTGGAATTTTTCCGGCCATAAGCGATAAAAGTCTTTCAGGACGGTTTCCTGAAGCAGACGGCTGTGTAATTCCGCCACACCGTTGATCGCGTAGCTCCCCACACAGGCTAGATGGGCCATGCGCACATGACGGGCACCAGACTCGTCGATGATGGACAGGCGTTGGACCAGGCTTTCGTCAAAGGGAAAATGCATGCGCACCTCATCTAGAAAGCGCGCGTTGATTTCGTAAATAATTTCCAGATGCCTGGGCAGTATGCTTTCAAACAGGGCGATGGACCATTTTTCCAGGGCTTCGGGCAACAGGGTATGGTTGGTGTAGGCAAAGGTGTGACGGGTAATCTGCCAGGCCTGGTCCCAATCCAGAAATTTCTTGTCCAGCAGCAAGCGCATCAATTCGGCCACGGCAATGGCCGGATGAGTGTCATTGAGTTGCACCGTGAACTTTTGGTGGAAAGTGGAGAGGGGTTCGCCCGTGGAGAGGTGGATCCGCAGCATATCCTGCAGCGAGCAGGTGACAAAAAAGTGCTGTTGCAACAGGCGCAGGCGTTTGCCGGTTTCCGGCTCGTCGTTGGGGTAGAGTACCTTGCTGATGGTTTCGGAGCGCACTTCGCGAGCCACAGCCCCGTAGTAGTCCCCCTGGTTGAACATGGTGAAATCGAATCCTTCTGCGGCCTCGGCAATCCATAGCCGCAGTACATTCACCGTATTGACGCGATGCCCCACAATGGGCGTATCTACAGCCACTCCCATGAGGGTTTCGCTGGGAATCCATCGGGTGCGCAGGGCGCCGTCGTGGTCCTGGTACATTTCCGTATGTCCGCCCAGTTTGACTTCGCAGGAAATGTTGGGGCGCCGCACTTCCCAGGGGTTGCCGTAGCGCAACCAGTGGTCCGTCACCTCCACCTGTTCCCCATTCACTAGGGTTTGGTTAAAGATGCCGAATTCGTAGCGGATGCCGTAGCTGATGGCAGGAATTTGCAACGTGGCCAGGGATTCCATGAAGCAGGCCGCCAGTCGTCCCAGGCCGCCATTGCCCAGTCCGGGTTCTTCCTCGTGCTCCAGCAACTCCTCCAGGTCTAGCCCCAGATTGGCCAAAGCCGCACGGGCATTGTCTTCAATGCCCAGATTAAGCAGGTTTTTACCCATGAAGGGGCCGGGCAGATATTCGGCCGAAAGGTAACAGACGGTACGCGGATTGCCTTCCTGGTAGGTGCGCACGGTGCTGACCCAACGCTGCAGCAGTCGGTCGCGCAGGGTGTAGGCCAGGGCCTTGAATTGATCGTCCCGGGAGGATACTTCCAGAAAGCGCCCCTGAACATAGAACAGATTGTCCAGAAACGCCTGCTGAATTGCCTCTACACCCAATCCGGTGCGAATGGATTCACTGGGGCGGTCTGACCGGGCACTGGGCACTGCCGCGTCCGCTGGGTGGGTGGCAGGGTCGGCGGGACGGGAGAAGGCGCTGGGCATGATGGGTTCTCGGCAGGGGGTTCATGGGCGGGGATCAAAGCGCGGCAATCAAGGCGTTCAAAGCCTGCAGCAGTTCGTTGCGCAGGTCAAGTAGGTGGGGAATGGCGGCACGGGCGGCTTCCTGGGCGTTGTTGTGCTGCAGGTTGAACAGATTCTGGGCCAGCACATGCACGGCTTCGTGCAATCGGTCGATGGTCTGAAACTCCGGTCGAGCAGCGTAATGAAGTCGGCCATTTCCCTGCAGCCATTCGCCAAAACTGCATTGACGGGGATCCAGAGGAGGAGCCAGTGTGGTTTCGTTTTCCAGACTCAGGATGACGGTATCCACCCAACGCCGGTGCCACACCTCGGCAAAGGCTAGGGCAATATCCTGACGGGTTAGGCGCTTGTTCAGCAGAGAGGCCCATTGCGCAGCGGGTCGGTAATGGCTAACCCATTCGGGAATCTGGTCTGCGGGCAGCGGTTTGGAAATCCCGTATCCTTGCGCGAGTTCACAACCCAGATACAGCAGAATGTTGCCATGGTCCACGGTTTCCATGCCCTCGGCGATCACTGCCTTCTGGAAGGCATCCGCCAGGCTGATGACGCCCTCCACGATGGACAGATCGTCCGCGTCATTGAGCATGTCGCGAATGAAATTCTGATCGATCTTGATGGTGTTGACCGGTAACCGACGCAAGTAGGCCAGAGAAGCATAGCCGGTTCCAAAATCATCGATGGAAAACAGGACGCCGTAGCTGCGACATTCCGTCATGGTGCGCGTAACCCGGGGAATATCCCACAGGGCCACGTTTTCCAGCACTTCCAGTTCCAGCCGTTCGGGCGGAATTTGCGGGTATTGGGCGATGAGGCCCGAAATGAAGGCGGAAAAACTGTCGGCATGCAGGTGTCGGGCCGGTAGATTGACGCTGACTGCCAACTCCAGTCCCTGTTCGTGCCACTGGGCCATTTGGCGCATGGCCTCACGCAGTACCCATTCGGAAAGGCGGGTTTCCAGATCGGAGTTTTCCACAAGCGGCAGAAAGCCAGCCGGAGAAAGTAATCCTTGCTGGGGATGATTCCAACGAATCAGGGCCTCCAGGCCCACCACCTTGCCGCTGCGCAGGTTGACCTTGGGCTGGTAGTGCAGAATGAATTCCTGGTTTTCCAGTGCGGTTTCGATCCGGGTTCGGCCTTCGGAGCGAATATGGGCCTTGCGATCATCCACCACATCAAAGAAATGAAACCGGTTACGCCCCGCTTCCTTGGCCAGATACATGGCCTGATCTGCGTGCCGCAGCAGGGTTTCGGCATCCACATCGTCTTCGGGGTAGACCGTCACGCCCACACTGGCAGAAATCGTGATGAGAATGTTGTTCAGAGAATAGGGGTGGGATAACACCGTCATGATACGGGTCAGTGTTTTGACAAACTCCTGCTCGCTGTCCAGTTCCGACAAAATCAGGATGAACTCGTCACCCCCCAGGCGGGCCACGGTATCGGTGGCGCGCAGGGTGCTGGTTAGCCGATGAGCAACTTCCTTGAGCAGTTGATCGCCCGTTTCATGCCCATGGGTATCATTCACCGGCTTGAAATCATCCAGGTCGATGAAACAGACCGCCATTTTTCCCCCAGAACGGCGTGCGTCCGCCAGTGCCATGGACAGGCGATCATTGAGCAGGGCCCGATTGGGTAGCCCCGTCAGCGCGTCATGCAGCGCCATCAATTCCAATTCGGCCTGCTGCGCCTTGATGACGGAGATATCGGAGGAAATGCAGACGTAACTGAGGGTTTCCCCATCGCTGTTGCGCACGACCGAAACCGTCAGTTTATCGGGGTAGATGTCGCCGTTTTTGCGTCGATTCCAGATTTCTCCCGACCAATGACCCTCTTGCAGCAGACCCGCCCACATGTCCGCAAAGAAACGGGGTTCATGGCGCCCCGACTGCAGGATGTTGGGGTTTTGTCCCAGGACTTCCTCGCGGGTATAACCGGTGGTGCGGGTAAAGGCTGGGTTGACCTCCACGATGCGACCGTGGGGGTCGGTAACAAAAATGCTCTCGTCCGCATACAAAAACACCTGGGAGACCAAGCGCATGAAATCATCCGAGCTTTTGCGCTCGGTGATGTCGTTGATGATGGCCACATAGTGGGAGAGTGCCCCTTCCTGATCCTGGACGGGGGAGATCTGGAAGCGATTCCAGAACATCGTGCCATCCTTGCGATAGTTGCGCAGGGTGGCTTTCACAGCCTGGCCCTTTTGCAAGGCCGCGCGCAGGATTTTCAGGTCGGGTTGCTCGCGGTCAGTGCCCTGCAGAAAGCGGCAATTTTTGCCCAGGACTTCTTCCGAGCGATAACCCGTGATGCGTTCGAAGGCCGGATTGACATAGATGAGGGGACTGTCCGGTTGCCGGGCATCGGAAATGGCGATGCCATTGACGCTGTTTTTTAGGGCATCGGCCTGAAGCCGGATCAGGTCTTCGGACTGTTTGCGATGAGAGATGTCACGCGAGGAGCAAAACAGCAGAGGTTTGGAGTCCAGCAGAAAAGGCTTGATATGGACTTCTACTGGAATGAACTGTCCGTCCTTGCGGCGGTGAATGGTTTCGAAGGTGGCCTCATCAATGTGCAGAAACTCCTGAATGCGCTCGATGAGGACCTCTTGGGGCCACTTGGCATCCCAATAGGCCACATGTTTGCCCAGTAATTCCGACCGGGTATACCCCAGAAGGGCACAGAAGGAGTCGCTCATTTCCAGCAGGTTGCCTTGCGGGTCGAGCACATGCAGGCCGTCGCTGGCAATTCGCAAAAGCGATTGCATCATGCTGGAATCGGAGAGCGTGGAGCGAGTCGTGGGGTGCGTTAGAGCGCTCGGTTGGGCCGAGGGTTTGTCCGGAGAAAATGGGCCAGCCACAATCAAGCCGGTCCGGTTAGCGGTCAGGGTGCTGCAACAGGAATTGCGCGCGCGCTGCCTCGTTGCAATTGTAGGTGTTTTTGCCCAGGCGTTTGCATTCGTTCAGATCGGCGGCGATTTCATCGGGATGACTCTGGTAGTAAGCCTGGGTCTTGGTTTGCTCACAGGCCATCAGCCCCAAAACCATTCCGGAGATAAGCCACAGGCGCCTCATTGGATCCACCTTCCCCCTGATTTTAATTACCCATTATAACGGTCTGCAGGGGTTTTGTAATCTTCCGGACATGTAACCATCTGTTGATGCCCAGGGGTTGTCATGTATTCGTCATCCGAGCGTCACAATTTGGACATGCCACTATGGCTTACTGCACGGGTTCCATTCAAGGTACATGCCGCTTGCCCGCTACAGTCCTGACACCCGATTCGCCCGCCTGTGTTGCAAAAACGCAAGAGGTGGCCCCCTTGCCCGCGCTGCGGGCCATCTGGATTTCTGATCTCCATTTGGGTACTGCAGGGTGTCAGGCGCAGTACCTCCTGGACTTTTTACGCGTGCATGAATCCGAAACCCTTTTTTTGGTGGGCGATATTCTGGATGGCTGGCAACTGCGCAAGGGTTGGTACTGGCCCCAGTCCCATAATGACGTGGTGCAGAAATTGTTGCGCAAGGCGCGCAAGGGAACGCGGGTGGTGTATGTCCCGGGAAATCATGACGAACTAGCTCGACAGTTTGACGGTCTGGCCTTTGGGGACATCGAGGTCCGAAGCGAAGCCTTTCATACGCTGAAGGATGGACGCCGATTGTGGGTGGTGCATGGCGACCTGTTTGACGGGGTAACCCAGCATGCACGTTGGTTGGCCTATCTGGGCGATTCGCTCTACACCCTCATTCTCAAATTCAATCAGTGGTTCAATGCGGCCCGGGCGCGTCTGGGTATGCCCTATTGGTCTGTGTCTCAATACCTCAAGCATCAGGTCAAGAACGCGGTCAATTATATGGCCGCCTTCGAGCGGGTGATGGTGGATGAAGCCAGGCGTCGGGGCTGTCAGGGCGTGGTGTGTGGGCATATTCACAAGGCCGAGATTCGCGATATTGAAGGCATGCTCTATTGCAACGATGGGGACTGGGTGGAAAGCCTGACCGCTCTGGTGGAAACCCAGGCTGGAGAGTTATGCATTCTGCAGTGGCCCCAGGGGACCCGGTTGATGGTGGAGCAGAGGCTGGCCGTGACCTGACCTGACCGAAACCCGCCCGGAGCGGCTCTGCGCTCATTGCGCCCATCCTCTGGCGGCACTAGAGCACAAACCTAACGTAAGGAGTAAGGCGACAATGAAGATCATGGTGGTGACCGATGCGTGGGACCCTCAAGTTAATGGTGTGGTGCGCACACTCAAAAACACCTGCAAGGAACTGGACGCCTTGGGCCATTCGGTGTCGATGATCAGCCCCCAGTCCTTCCGGACCATTCCCTGCCCCACCTATCCGGATATTCGTTTGTCCCTGTTTCCGGGGCGTGCCGTCGCCGCGCAACTGGATCGGGCTGCACCGGATGCCCTGCATATCGCCACCGAGGGACCGCTGGGCATGGCTGCTCGCGCATGGGCTATCCGGCATGACTTCCCCTTTACCACGGCGTACCATACGCGTTTTCCGGAATATGTGCGGGCGCGCTTTGCCTTCCCCCTGGACTGGACCTACCGCTTTTTGCGCTGGTTTCACGGACCCTCCCAGGCGGTGATGACGCCCACCCCGGTGGTGATGGCTGATCTGGTGCGGTATGGGTTCAGCAATGTGGTACTGTGGGGGCGAGGAGTGGATTTGGATGTGTTCAAACCCCAGTCGGTTCAATGCCTGAATACCCGGCCGCCTATTTTTTTGTATGTGGGACGCGTGGCCGTGGAAAAAAACGTGGAGGCTTTCTTGCAACTGGATCTTCCGGGTTCCAAATGGGTGGCTGGCGCGGGTCCGGCCATGGCACAGGTTCGCCAGCGCTATCCTGAGGTCCATTTTCTGGGTGTGTTGAATCAACCGCAACTGGCCGAGGTCTATGCCTCGGCGGATGTTTTTGTATTTCCCAGCAAAACCGACACTTTTGGACTGGTGCTGCTGGAGGCTCTGGCCTGTGGCTGTCCCGTGGCGGCCTATCCGGTCACCGGACCCCTGGATGTCATTGGCGAGTCAGGGGCGGGCGTATTGCAGGAGGATTTGCGTGCGGCTTGTTTGCAGGCCTTGAACATCCCTCGGGCCCGGGCCCGGGCCCATGCGGAAACTTTTTCCTGGCGTGCCTCCACGTTGCAGTTTCTTCATCACCTCAGTCCGCGTTCCACCCCCACTACCCCTACCACACCCTCTTCGCAGGAGCACCTGGCTGTTGAACCCCTCTCGTTCTGAAAGCCCCTTCAAGGGAAAAACGGGTTTTACCCGCATCTGGAATGCTTTGGGCTATTCCATTGCGGGATGCCAGGATGCTTGGCGGCACGAAAGCGCCTTTCGCCAGGAGGTTCTGCTGGCCCTGGTGCTGACGCCTGTTTCCCTGTGGTTGCCGGCCACGGGGGTAGGACATGCGCTCATGATCAGCAGTTTGTTGCTGGTGCTGTTGGTGGAATTGCTCAATTCTGCTGTGGAGGCCACGGTGGATCGCATTTCTCTGGAAAACCACCGCTTGGCCAAGCGGGCCAAAGATATTGGCAGTGCGGCGGTGTTGATCAGCCTGCTCAATGTGCTGGTGGTATGGGCTTGCGTGGTGTTTTTTTGACCAGGGCGCCCAGCAGGGCTCCCACTGTGACTAACAGGACGCCAGCGATGGTGGCGAGTGTGGCCTGCTCCCCCAAAAAGGGCACCGCTAGGATGGCAGAGGTTCCTGGCACGATGGCCAGCATCAAGGAGGCTACACCCGGCCCTAGGGACAAGGTGGCATAGGCATAACTGAAACTGGCCACCAGGGCGGCCACGATGCCCTGATACACGCCTTGCAGCAGAATCTGGGACAGGGGGGCCAAAACCAATCCCTTGGGCAGAAACAACAGATACACCGGAAAGTACAGCAGCGCCGACCCCACTGTTAGTCCGCACAGGGTATCCAGCGGACGAATGTGCCAAGCCCGCACCATCAGACCAAAGTTGGCATAAAGCAAGGCTGCTGCGATGAAGCAGAGATCGCCCACCCATTCCTGCGGCGTGTCCGCATGGCTTGCGGTCAGGCTGTTCAGCCCCAGCACCAGTACACCGCTGGCGGCAATGGCCAAGGCCCCGAGTGCGCGCCGCGCGGGCTTTTCTCCATAAAATAGCCAAGCCAGAGCCACGGTGGCCAGGGGGATTCCGCCATTGATCAAAATTCCGGCATGGGCTGCGGGGGCGAAAGAAAAACCGCTATAGGCCAAAAGGGCGTAAAACAGGCCCCCGCTGCAGGCCAGGGGAATCAGGCGGCGCCAGGGCAACCGCTGTAGAGTGCCGGTCAGTAGAAAAACAGGAAGAATGAAACACAGAGAAACCCCAAAGCGCAGGGCAGTGATGTCGTAGGGCGTCAGAGCGCTTTTACCCCCCAGTCGCGACACGATGTTAAAGCCGGTCCAGCACGTAATGACAATGCCGGCAGCGATGAAGCCTTTCCAGCGGGGGCGTTCGGGAACAGTGAGGGCAGCCATGGGACAGCTCGAAGCCTTGCAATCTAATTGGCCATCATAACATCTTTCCATGGTCTGCCTGCCCCCCCGGGTGTTCCTGCGGCAGCGTGAGGATGCACAATTGTGCGTCATCGCGTTCGCTTCATGATAAATTAACCCTATGACACGACATGATTTCCCTTGACCATGTGGTCCCGCTGGCTTTTTTGGGGCTTTCTGATCTGGCTGGCCTGGCGCTGGGGGTCTCCCATTCTGGCGCGCTTGCGCCAGGATTCTGCGCCTGGGCCAACCCCCCGGGCCCCTCCGCCCGGATCGGTTGATCCGGGCGCTGGCAGCGCGGCTTCGGCTTCACCCTCGGGGACGGAGGCGTTTCAGGAGATGGTGCGCTGTGCGCGCTGTGGCGTGTATACCCTGCGCAGTGAATCCTATTTGCAAGGGCAACAGTTTTACTGTTGCGACGAGCATCGCCGTGCTGGAGCGCGCTGACCTCTTGCCGGCCTTTGCGGTGGGGGCAGGGGGCTGGGTGCCCCGTGCGCAGTGGGTGCCCTCTCCCCATTGTGACGCCCGCCCTGTGGGGCAACCGATTTCTCTGGTGGTGATACACGCCATCAGTCTTCCCCCCGGCGTCTTTGGCGGACCGGATGTGTTGCGTCTATTCAGCCACCAGCTTGATGCCACAGTCCGTCCAGAGTACGAAACCTTGCAAGGCTTGCAGGTGTCGGCGCATTTTTTTATACGGCGCCGGGGCGAATTGATCCAATGCGTGTCCTGCGACCAACGCGCCTGGCATGCCGGTGTGTCCCAGTGGCGTGGACGCAGTCAGTGCAATGCCTGGTCCCTGGGAATCGAGCTGGAAGGCACTGATCGGGTTCCCTTTACCCTGGAACAATACCAAACTTTGGAGGCACTGCTGCGCGGGCTGGCTCAGCGCTATCCCCTGCGTGAGGTGGTGGGACATGAGCATATTGCGCCCGGGCGCAAGACCGAT
>JAJZHV010000032.1 GCA_021804345.1 Pseudomonadota bacterium
TGACCATGGCGTCCGCGGCCTGGGATAATTGGGCTTCGTTGGCGCCGGCCTTGCTGGCGGCCAATTTTTGCAGTTGTTCCCCCAACATTTTCACAAAACGCTTGTACGGGGACCAGAAGGCCTGGCGCAGACTGATGGGATGATCGATGATCTTGAGGATGGTGGCATCCCAGTCCTGCCCCAGGCGGTCATAAAAGACACCATTGCGCCCTACCATCAATTGATCCGAGTCTCCGGCCGTGAAAGCAGCAGCAATAGACATCTTCTTGCCCGCCCGGGTGCAGTCGCAATACACCAGGCAGATCCGGGAGAGCGCAGCGAGGAGGGCATGGCGGGCCGGGTCGGTGACCGTGATGCACAACTCGCAGGAGCGTCCGTCCAGATACAGGGTTCCGGCCTGAAAGGTGGCTTTACCTTGGCGCGTGTAGAAGGCCTTGAAAGCCACGAAATTATTGGCCAGGGTCATGAGATCGCGCTTGTAACGGGTCAGCCGTTCCAAGGTCAAGGTCAGTTCGTCCTCTGGCGTACTGGCGGGCTTGGCCTTCACCCAGCGGGCATAGTCGGCAAACTGTTGCTTGATCTGCTCCCACAGCGGTGCAGTCAAATGGGAACGATGCCCACACAGCGGCGTGATCACTTGCTGTCTCAAGGCTTGCAGAGCCTCTTGCCAGGCCGGATTGAGTCCCTCATCAAGGGCCAATTCGCCCGATGGCGTAATGCGCGCCAGGGGCAGGAGGGTCAGGGCTTCAGGCTCCACCAAAGGCTTCGAGCCCAGGGCTTTGAAATGATCTTCTGTGGGGTCGAGCAAATTCTGGGCACGGGTATCAAACGCGCTGATGCGACAGCGTAAAAAATAATCGTCCACCTTGTCCCGAACACCCTGCAGGGTGTCGTAGGCCGTGGCTGTGGCATCACCCAGCACGGGAAGGGTGGGGCAGGCTCCTTGCCAAGTGTGCAATTGGGCCACGTTCAACCGATCCTGTGCGGTTTGAATTTCGCCTACGGAGAGAGTATCCCCGGGGTTTTTGTCTAGGCTTGCCAGCAGCGCCTGTAGCCGCAGGCGTAATTCGGCTCCCTCGGGGCCGTCAGCTCGGATATCTTCCAGGCTGATCTCATCCCGGCCTAGGGCCAGGCGTTTGGGATCTGCCAGGCGATCCCTGGCCCAGTGCACGGCGTCAATCAGTTCCTGGGCGCGCACATGGCCATCTGCATCGGTATCGATCAGACATAGGGTGCGCTCGTCAAACTGGATTCCGGCCACGGGACAGGACAGGGCCATCCACAACTTCTGATCCAGTTGATCGATGGCCAATAAATCAGAGGCCTCATCCAGTCGCACCTGATCAAAGCCGCCAGCCCGAAAAAATCGCCAACGTCGTAGGGGTTCAGTCATGGGGGTGCTCCATAGCAGTGATCGAATGGTTGGGGATGCGTGTCCAAGACGTCAAACCAGACGCTGGCAGTGCTGCGCCATTGTAACTGATCCCTACAATGTAGCGCGGATGGTATTCAGGGCATTGGTTTTTGAGTAGAATGCATGCAGTTTGACGTAAGTCAAAGTGCTCTCTGTTGTCCTGTGGCTGCGGGGAGAATTGTGAACAACCGGCGTACACGGATTTGATGGGTTTATGGATTTTTCCGAACTGAAATCAGTCTGCTACGGCTGTAGCATTCGTGAGCTGTGTCTGCCAGAGGGCTTGACCGATGAGGAGGTCCTGCTGCTAGATCAGCATATGTTGCATCGCGTTCCCATTCGCAAGGGCGACCCCCTGTACCGCACGGGCGATCCCTTCAAGTCCCTGTATGCAGTTAGCACCGGGTTTTTTAAAACCAGCATTCTGCATGAAGACGGCCGGACGCAGGTTACCGGGTTTCAAATGGCCGGAGAAGTCCTGGGGTTGGATGCCATCAGCACGGACCATCACCTTTGCGATGCCATCGCCTTGGAAGACAGCGCCGTATGCGAAATTGATTTCAATCAGTTTGAGCAGTTAGGACAACTCATGTCCAATTTGCAGCATCGCTTCAACAAAACCCTGTCTCGTGAAATCGTGCGTGACCAGGGTATCATGCTGCTCTTGGGGAGCATGCGGGCCGAAGAACGCCTGGCGGCTTTCCTGGTCAATCTGGCCAAACGCTTTTCGGCACGGCGTCAATCGGCCTCTCAACTGGTGTTGCGCATGACCCGTGAAGACATCGGCAGTTATCTGGGCATCAAACTTGAAACCGTCAGCCGCATTCTGTCCCGGTTTCATGACCAGCAATTGCTGGAAGTCCGGGGACGGCATATCCGCATTCTGGACCCTCTAGGGCTTAATCGGCTCCTAAACAGCAGCGCCTGATCCCCAAGGTTTTTCCAGCACTTCCCTCCTCCAGTGCATGCCCTGCAACAAATTCTTGATTTCTGGCGCACTGCTTCACCATTTATTGATCTGGATCAAAGAATGAGAGGAAAAGCTCCCTTATGATATCCCTTAGGAGTTGTCCTGTGAGTACAATCGCGGCAGCTTCTGCCAATTCGCTAGGGCAATGCGGCGTCAGACCGTAATCGCCTACAACCATTCAACTGAGGGGAAATGACATCCATGAAGTTCATCACCAGAAAAAAATCCGTATCCGCTGTGCTGTCCATGACTGTTTTGGCCAGTGTGGTGCAGTCGACGCTGGCTCAAGCCGAAGAGGAACTCACCCCCTGGCTGGTTCGGGTGCGCGCTCTGGCCATCCAAACCCAACGCAACAATACCGCGGGCGGAGGGGTTCCCGCAGACTCGCTGAAAATTTCTGACGAGGTTCAGCCTGAAGTGGATGTGTCCTATTTCTTTACACCCCATATTGCGGCCGAACTGGTGGCCACGTATCCGGTCAGTCATAGTATCCAACTCAATGGGTCGGATATCGGTGGGCTGAAGGAACTCCCCCCCACGTTGAATCTTCAATACCACTTCGACCCCTTGGGGAAGGTCACGCCGTACCTAGGGGCGGGCTTTACCTACCTGCGGACCTGGGATTCTCGCGCTGCCGGCGGTTCCCTGACCACGTCCCAGAGCAACTGGGGCCCGGATGTACAGGTGGGGATGGATTACGCCCTCAATGCCCATGTGTCGCTGAATCTGGACGTCAAAAAACTGTTTATCAGTGCTGACGTGCAGGCTGTTGGTGGGGCCAGCGTGCTCACGGCCAACCTCAATCCCTGGATCGTCGGCGTGGGTGCGGGCTACCGCTTTTAACCGTCTTTCCGCCGACAACCCCCTCGTCGGCGCCATTCGCCACCGCAAGGGAAGGTGCTTTGCGGTGGCGTTTTCATGAGCTGGTGTGACTGGTTTTTTCTGGCCGGAAAGAGAATAATGAACCGTGGCAATCATTGACGCAGGTCAATTCGGGTTTGCCCAGTTTCCTGCATAGTACAACCTTTATCCGAGAACCCCGTTGGTATGCCCCTCATTACTCCAGATCTGATGCGCCGGTTCGATATTCCCGGGCCACGGTACACCTCGTACCCCACGGCGGATCGGTTTTTGCCTGATCCCGAAGGTCGGGTGCTGAAGCAGGCCCTGGAAGTGCGCGCGGCAGAAGCGGCTTTGCCCATGTCGTTGTATGTGCACGTTCCCTTTTGCGAGTCGGTTTGCTATTACTGCGCCTGTAACAAGGTCATTACCAAGGACCACACCAAAGTACAGGATTACTTGCGTTATCTGGAGCGGGAAATTCATCAGGTGTCGCACCATTTGGTGGGGCCCACCGGGCGCTTGTCTCCCGTGTCCCAGTTGCATTTTGGGGGTGGATCACCCACGTTTCTCAGTGATGAGGAATTAACCGCTCTGGTGCAACTACTGCGCTCACGCTTCGAGTTTGTGGAAGGGGCGGAATATTCCATCGAAATCGATCCGCGCACGGTCAATGCCACCCGCCTGGCTCATGTGCGCGCTCTGGGCTTTAATCGGGTCAGTTTTGGGGTGCAGGATTTCGATCCCCAGGTGCAGTTGGCCGTGCATCGGGTGCAACCCTACGAGCAGGTGGAAACCCTGATGGCGCAGGCGCGTGCGCTGCGCTTTGACTCCATCAACGTGGATCTCATCTACGGTTTGCCCCATCAGTCCCAAGCCTCTTTTACCCGAACGCTGGAACAGGTTGCAGCCCTGCGCCCTGATCGCATCGCTTTATATGCTTACGCGCACCTGCCCGCACGATTCAAGCCCCAACGGCGCATCGATGCGGCGCATCTGCCGGGCGCCGATCTCAAATTGGGCATGCTGGACATGGCCATCGAAACCTTTCTGGAACAGGGCTACGACTATATCGGCATGGATCACTTTTCCCTGCCCCAGGACCTGCTGGCGCAGGTCAAGCGGGAGGGTCGGTTGCAGCGTAATTTTCAGGGCTATCACACCAATGCCGGTTCTGACCTAGTGGGCTTTGGGGTGTCGGCCATCAGTCAGGTGGGGCGAGCCTATAGCCAGAATCTCAAAACCCTGACGGAATATTATGCGGCCATCGATGCCGGGCGGCTGCCTGTGGACCGGGGGCTGACCCTGACGGAAGATGACCTGATCCGGCGCGAGGTCATCATGAGCCTCATGTGCCAGGGGGGAATCGATTTCCACGCCCTAGAACAGCGCTATGCTATTGATGTGTCCACCTATTTTGAAGATGCACTCATGCGGATTCGTGAATTCGAACAGTTTGATCTGGTCCGGCGCACAGCCACAGGACTTCAGGTCAGCAAGGCGGGGTGGTTTTTTGTGCGCGCCATTTCCATGGCATTCGACAAATACCTCTGGTTGCACTCAGACCACCAGCGCTTTTCAAAGGTGTTGTAGCAGTCTCCTAAAGTGGTCTTTGGCACCCTCGTTGCTCACGCTTCGAGGGTTTTTTTTGCTACCACGGGCATGAACGCCCCCAGACACCGCGCAATCAGGATTAGCTATGCTGGAGATTTTGTAGCCCACGCGGCAACAGATCAGCCTAAAGCCGTATAATGGAGGTTTTTACATCGGCGGTTTTCATGAAAAAAATTCTGATTCTCGGTGTTAATGGGTTTATCGGCCATCATCTCAGCCAACGGATTCTGACCACCACAGAGTGGGAAGTGTATGGCATGGACATGCAAAGTGATCGGGTTTCGGACCTCATCGATCATCCGCGTTTCAACTTCTTTGAAGGCGACATTACCATCAACCGGGAATGGATCGAATACCACGTCAAAAAATGCGATGTGGTGCTGCCCCTGGTGGCCATTGCTACACCCGCCACGTATGTGCAACAGCCCCTGCGCGTCTTCGAACTGGATTTTGAAGCCAATCTGCCCATCGTTCGCAGCTGTGTCAAGTATGGCAAACGCATCCTGTTTCCCTCCACCTCTGAAGTCTACGGCATGTGTCGCGATGAGGAATTCGACCCCGAAGCCTCCGAGCTCATTCTTGGCCCCATCGAAAAACAACGCTGGATTTATTCCTGCAGCAAACAACTGATGGATCGCGTCATCTGGGCCTACGGCATGCAAAACGGCCTAGATTTCACCCTGTTTCGTCCCTTCAACTGGATTGGCTCCGGTCTGGACAGTATTCATACCGCTAAGGAAGGCAGCTCGCGCGTCATCACCCAGTTCTTTGGCCACATCGTGCGCGGAGAAAACATCAAACTAGTGGATGGGGGCAGTCAAAAACGGGCCTTCACGTACATTGATGACGGCATTTCAGCTTTGATGAAAATGATTACCAACACCAATGGAATCGCCTCCGGAAAAATCTACAACGTGGGGAATCCTGCCAACAACTATTCCGTCAAGGAACTGGCCCACATGATGTTGCAGTTGGCGCTGGAATACCCCGAATATCGCACCACGGCCGAACAGGTTCAACTGCTGGAAACCACCTCCGAGGCCTACTACGGAAAGGGTTATCAGGATGTGCAAAACCGCGTTCCAAAAATCACCAACACCATGGCCGAGCTGGACTGGGCCCCACAGGTCACCATGGCGAATGCCCTGCGGTTTATTTTCGACTCCTACCGCAGCCAGGTGGCTGAAGCGCGTGGTTTGGTGGATTGAGGGTTAGAGAGCGGCGGAGCAGACTCCGGAGACTCTTGTGATACGATTTCTGTGGGCGTGATATGGACAAACCTCGGGTAGGTGTGGTGATGGGTAGCCAGTCGGATTGGCCTGTCATGGAGCAGGCAACCTTGATTCTGGCCCGTTTTGAGGTGCCCTACGAGGCCCGTGTGGTGTCGGCGCATCGCACCCCTGACCTCATGTTTGAATACGCCAGCCAGGCCCGCGCCCGTGGTCTGACCTGCCTGATCGCCGGCGCCGGTGGCGCTGCGCATCTTCCTGGAATGTTGGCCGCCAAATGCACCTTGCCCGTCCTGGGCGTTCCCATTGCGGCCACCGTGCTTCAGGGGCAGGATGCCTTGCTCTCCATCGTCCAGATGCCCCGGGGCGTTCCCGTGGCTACTTTCGCTATTGGAGCGCCAGGCGCTGTCAACGCAGCACTGTTTGCGGTTAGTGTGCTGGCAGCCACCGATCTCCCCTTGGCTCAGCGTCTTCAGGCCTACCGGGCCGAGTTGGCGCAGTCGGTTTTGGCCATGCAACTGCCTCCCTCGTCCCTTAGCCCATGAGCCGCAGGGAATTCACCTTAGGCATTCTGGGGGGAGGGCAACTGGGTCGAATGTTTACCAGTGCGGCTCGAACCATGGGGTATGACGTGGTGATTCTAGACCCCGATCCCGAAGCCCCTGCGGCGCATTTTGCCAGCCGACATCTCTGTGCGCCCTTTACCGATACCACGGCCCTCAACGATTTGGCGCGCAGTTGCAGTGCGGTAACAACCGAGTTTGAAAACGTTCCGGCCGCTTCGCTGGAGATTCTAGCCAGCGAGACGCTAGTGCGACCCCGGGCACAGGCGGTTGCCATTGCCCAGAACCGGATTCTGGAGAAATCGTTTTTGCAGGAACAGGGCATTGCCGTGGGGGCTTTTGCCGTTGCCCGATGCCGCGAATCCCTGATGCACGGCCTGCGTCAAGTGGGGCTGCCGGCCATCATCAAGACCTCCCGATTTGGTTATGACGGCAAGGGCCAGTATCGAATCGATACTTTTGAACAGGCCGCGGATCTCCTGGAACGCGAGCCCACCATGCTGCCGGTGGTTATCGAGGCCTTGCTGCCGCTAGATCTTGAAATTTCCGTCATTCTGGCGCGCAGCGCGCACCAGGCGATCCGCTTTTGGTCGGTGGCAGAAAACCGCCATCGTCAGGGCATTTTGGATGTGACCATTGCTCCGGCTCGAATTCCGGAGGTTTTGGCCCAACAGGCGCGGGATACAGCCGCCACCATCGCGCAGCAACTGGATTATGTAGGGGTGATGGCCGTGGAATTTTTTGTCAGTCAGGGTCGCCTGCTGGTCAATGAGATGGCCCCTCGACCCCACAACAGTGGGCACTACACGCTGGATGCTTGTGTGACGAGCCAGTTTGAACAACAGGTTCGCATGCTGGCAGGGCTACCCGCAGGAAGCACGGAACAACTGCGCCCTGCGGTGATGGTCAACCTGTTGGGTGAGTTGTGGGCGGAAGGAACCCCACCCTGGGCGCTCCTGTTGGCCCAACCGGAAGTGAAGCTGCATCTCTATGGCAAGCAAGACCCCCGTCCAGGGCGCAAAATGGGGCATTTTACCGTCTTGGGCGCTACGCTGGAGCAAGCCCTGAGCACTGCAGAGCGGCTGCGTCAGCACTTGCAGCGGGAGTAACGTCCTCTCCCGCCGGGGCCTGTTAGACGGCGTCGTCGTTGATTTCGCCGGTACGGATGCGAACCACCTGGCTGACAGGCAGCACAAAAATCTTGCCGTCACCAATTTTACCGGTGCGCGCAGCACGGACGATGGCCTCGATGACCTTCTCTTCATTGTCATCCGACACCACCACTTCAATTTTTACTTTAGGCAGAAAATCCACCACGTATTCGGCGCCGCGGTACAGTTCCGTATGGCCCTTCTGGCGACCAAACCCCTTGACTTCGGTCACGGTCAAACCCGAGACACCCACTTCCGACAAGGACTCCCGGACTTCGTCCAGTTTGAAAGGTTTAATCACTGCGGTAATCAATTTCATGATGGCTCCGTCAACAATATCTGATCAGCTCTCATCCCCAGAGCGGGGTGATGCCAGATGATAACACCTGTAACCGGTTCTGTTACACCTGAGTGGGGTGAACCCCTTGTGGAAAGTGCGCCTTGAAGCCCTGGGCGTCCAGCAAGGTGCCCTCCAGTTCCAGTTCGAGCAAAAATAGCGGTTGGCCATCTCCACCCACCGTCTGGGCAACGGCCTGGGGATGTGGGCGCAAACTGGTGCGTAGAATCCGGGCCGTTTTTCCTCCCAGTTGGGTGAATGCCCCAGGGTAGGGCGGTGCTACTCCGCGCACCAGATTGTGAATGGCCTGAGCGCTTTGACGCCAGTCGATGCGCCCGTCCTCTGGGCGGCGGCCCCCAAAATAACTGCCCCGTGCCAGGACCTGTGGGGTATGCGGTGCACTGCCCAGGAACAAGGGACCCAACACATGACCCAGCATAAGGGTGGCTGCTGGGGCCAGGCGTTCAAACACCTCGAAGGCGGTATCCTCCGCACCGATGGGAACACGCACCTGGGCCACGATATCGCCCTGGTCGGGTTTGATGGTCATGGCATGCAAGGTGGCACCAGTTTCGGTTTCGCCGTGAATGACTGCCCAATTGATGGGAACACGGCCGCGGTATTTGGGCAGCAGGGAGCCGTGCAGGTTGTATGCGCCCTGGGTGGGAAGGCTGAGGAGCTCTGCGCCCAGCAGATGCCGGTAATAGAACGAAAAGATGAAGTCTGGGTGCAAGCCGCGAATGGCCTCCACGAGAACGGGATGGTTGGGGTCCTGGGGAGTGATCGTGGGAATGCAGTGACAGCCGGCCAGTCGTGCCACGCTTTCAAACCAGATGGTTTCCTGCGGATCGTCCTGATGCGTCACCACCAGTGCCACATCCACGCCCTGGTCCAGTAACACCTGAAGGCAGCGGGCTCCAAAGCGATGGTAGGCAAAGACTACCACGCGTTTTTGCGGGAAAGGATTTTTTCGGTCTACGGTCATGGGCGGTGTCGGGATGAGGTTAAGGGGCTGAATGGCCTTTGATGGAGCAGCGCACAAAGCGCAGGCCGGTATTGGGATTGCCGGAACCGGAAGGGAAAGAGAAGCAATGGGATCATCTGGTGCCGTCGTCCGAATCAGGTGCTTCCAGAATGGCCTGGATCAGAAAGCGCGGGCGGTCACGCACCTGTTGATAAATGCGTCCGACGTATTCTCCCAGCAGGCCAATGCCAAACAGGAGAATACTGATGAGGAAGAAGGTGATGGCAAAGAGGGTAAACACGCCCTCGGCTTCGGGACCCAACATCCAGCGGCGCAAAAACAGGTAGACC
>JAJZHV010000033.1:0-5650 GCA_021804345.1 Pseudomonadota bacterium
ATTCTCCTCCGGCATCCAGGGCAGTGCGATACAGATGGTCGTCCGAGAAGGCTTGTTGGTGCAGTCGCAACACTTCCTGGGCCACCTGTTCCAACCCAATGCCTTCCACGCGGGTTGCGGTACCGGTAAAGAAGCGCCGCACGAATTCGCTGCTCAAACCCACCGCTTCAAAAATCTGGGCCCCACAGTACGACTGGTACGTGGAAATGCCCATTTTGGACATGACCTTGAGCAGTCCCTTGGAAACCGCCTTGGTATAACGCTTTTGAGCGTCCTTGAGCGTCAGGTCGGCGGGCAGCAGGGAGGGCATGGAGCCTAAGGTTTCCAGGGCCAGGTAGGGATGAATGGCTTCCGCGCCATAGCCCGCCAGCAGCGCAAAATGATGAACTTCACGGGCAGAACCAGTTTCCACAACCAGACCGGTACGGGTTCTTTGGCCATTTTTCACCAGATGGTGGTGCACGGCAGCAGTGGCCAGCAGGGCCGGTATGGCAACCCGTTCGGGCCCCAGATCACGATCGGAAAGAATCAGGATGTTCACGCCCTGAGCCACGGCTTCCAGTACTGCCGTGCAGAGGTCCGTCAGCGCCTGCTCCATGCCCCCAGTTCCGGCGCTAACCGGGTAGGTGATGGGCAGAGTGGTGGCGCGAAACTGCCCTCCCGTGTAGGCGGCAATGGTCCGGATTTTTTCCATGTCCTCCTGCGCCAGGACCGGTTGCCCAACTTCCAGTCGGGGTTGGGGCTGGGTGGCGTCCACGCTAAGCAGGTTGGGGCGGGGGCCAATGAAGGAGACCAGCGACATGACCAACTCTTCCCGGATAGGGTCGATGGGTGGGTTGGTGACCTGTGCAAAGAGCTGGCGGAAATACTGGTAGAGCGATTTGGGGCGGTTGGACAGCACCGCCAGTGGGGTGTCATCCCCCATGGAGCCCACAGCCTCTTGGCCGGTGGCAGCCATGGGAACCAACAGGAATTTGAGTTCTTCTTCAGTAAAACCAAACGCTTGCTGGCGATCTAGCAGGCTCCAGGGACTGGCTGCCGGTAATTGGGTTGGAGCGGGTAATTCTTCAATGCGGGTTTGGGTGGCTTGCAGCCAGGTGCGATAGGGATGTTCGCTGGAAAGTTGTTGTTTGACCTCGGCGTCACTGATGATGCGACCCTGTTCCAGGTCGATGAGGAACATTTTGCCCGGTTGCAGCCGCCATTTTTTGATGATGCGATGTTGGGGAATATCCAGAACCCCCATCTCGGAGGCCATCAGTACCAGATCATCACTCGTTTGCAGATAACGTGCCGGGCGCAGACCATTGCGGTCGAGGGTGGCGCCAATCTGGCGGCCATCGGTAAAGGCCACGGCTGCCGGTCCATCCCAGGGTTCCATCAGGGCGGCATGGTACTCGTAGTAGGCGCGACGACCTTCGTCCATGAGCGGGTTTCCTGCCCAGGCCTCGGGAATCAGCATGGTCATGGCCTGGACTAGAGAATACCCCCCTGCCACCAGCAGTTCTAGGGCATTGTCAAAGCTGGCGGAGTCGGACTGGCCCTCCAGAATCAGAGGCCAGATTTTTTGCAGATCTTCGCCCAGCAGCGTGGAGGCCATGGTGCCGCGCCGGGCGGCCATCCAGTTGACGTTTCCGCGCAGGGTGTTGATTTCGCCATTGTGCGCGATCATGCGGAAGGGGTGTGCCAGATCCCAAGTGGGGAACGTGTTGGTGGAAAACCGCTGGTGGACCAGCGCCAAGGCTGAAACCATGGCAGGTTGCGATAAGTCCAGATAGTATTTGCCCACTTGATCGGCCAGTAACATGCCTTTGTAGATCAGCGTGCGGGAAGACAGGGAGGGCAGATAAAACTGTTTGCGATCCATTCCTTGTTGCAGGACGGCGTGTTCTGCGCGTTTGCGCAATACAAATAGTTTGCGCTCAAACTGATTCTGATCGGTGCAGGTTGGACCGCAAGCCAAAAACAGCTGGCGAATGACGGGTTCCACCTGCTTGACGCTTTCCCCCAGGCTGCAGTTATCTGTGGGAACATCCCGCCAACCCAGAACTCTCTGCCCCTCTTCGGTGGCGCAACGGGTGAGCGTTTCTTCACAGAAGGCACGCGCCTGGGCATCCTGTGGCAAAAACACCATGCCCACGGCATACTGACCGGCGCTGGGTAAGGTAAAGCCCAAAGCGGCGGTTTCCGAGCGCAAAAAGGCATCGGGCATCTGAATCAATATCCCGGCCCCATCTCCTGCCAGAGGGTCAGCGCCGGTGGCGCCCCGATGGGACAGATTTTCTAGGATCTGCAGTCCCTGGGCAAGGATATCGTGGCTTTTCAAGCCTTTGATATGGGCAACGAAGCCGACGCCACAAGCGTCATGTTCATGGGCGGGATCATACAGACCCTGGCGGGACGGAGGAGTTGAAGGCTGGTTCAATCGGGTAACCTCTGCGTTCAAGTGTTCAGGAGCGGGGGGGCGCTGAAGTCAAACCTTCACGACGGGCAGGGCTGTACGTGACGCACCGGGCATAGGATGATACAGCCATCCGGCGTGAGGATCAATACCGCAGTGATGCGCCCGGATGCTCTGCCCCGGCGGTCTTTCCGGTTTGCCCCCGGTTTCACCCTTGAGGGGGCGTTTTCGTGTCCGGATGGACGTTTCCATCCAGCGCAATGAAACGACCGTTTCCTGGGGTCAGGATTTGCCGCACCAGCCCCGCATCCACGTGAGCGGTCAGCTTGGCTTGACCCAGACCATCCAGCAACACGTAACGAATCGCCCCTGCGGCTACTTTTTTATCCGAGGCCATGAGTTCCAGATAGCGCTCAGGGCCCAGGTTGGGAGCGCGCAGGGGAAGACCCGCGCGCTGCAGCAGGGTTGTGATCAGGGTAAGCTCGCCCTCCGAAATCCATCCTAGGCGCTGGGATAGATCGGCGGCCAGGAGCATGCCGGCCGCCACGGCTTCGCCATGCAACCAAACGCCATAGCCGCTGCCGGTTTCGATGGCATGCCCAAAGGTATGCCCCAGATTGAGTAACGCCCGTGTTCCCCGGGTTTCAAATTCATCTTCGGCGACCACCTCGGCCTTGTTGCTGCAGGAACGTTCGATGGCCTCGGCTAGGGTTTCCGGGTGACGGGCCATGAGGGCATCCAGATGCTGATGCAGCCAGTGCAAAAAGGGCAAATCCCGAATCAGGCCATATTTGATGATCTCTGCCACGCCCGAGCAAAATTCGCGCTGCGGCAAAGTGTTGAGGGTGCTGGTGTCAGCCAGCACCAGAGAGGGCTGATAGAAGGCGCCAAGCAAATTTTTACCCAGAGGGTGATTGATGCCGGTTTTACCGCCAACCGAAGAATCGACCTGGGACAGCAAGGTGGTGGGGATCTGGATCAGTGGCACGCCACGCAGGTAGGTGGCAGCGGCAAATCCTGCCACATCGCCGATGACCCCTCCGCCAAGAGCGATCAGGGTGGTTTGGCGCTCGCAACGATGGGTTAACAGGGCATCGTGAATCTGGTTCAGGGCCGAGCGGGTTTTATGGGCTTCCCCATCGGGCAGGGTGAGGGCCTGGGTGCGAACCCCCGCCTGAGCCAGAGTGTCCTGCAGGGTGGGTAAATACAGTGGCCCCACTGTGGTATTGGTGACAATGAAACATGAGGGTTGAGCCAGGTGGGGCAGAATCCATTGGGGCTGACGCAGCAGATCCGGACCAATGTGAATGGGGTAGGACGCCTTGCCAAGGTTGACGCAGAGAGTTTTCATGGGAGCGGGTCAGGTTGCTGAGTGGGTTCTGAGGCGGATGGGGATACCAGCAAATCAGCGCTGCGCGCATCCGGGAGTTGGCGCAATTCGGATTCTAGGTGAGCCACCAGGCGCTGCACGCTTTGCTGGCCGGTATCGACGATCAAATGGGCGGTTTCGCGGTACAGGGGATCGCGCTGCGCGAAGAGTTCCTGCAAACGGGCCTTGGGATGGGGTGTTTGCAACAGGGGACGCTGACGATCATGGCGGGTGCGCAGCCACAGTTGTTCAGGATCTGCCCGCAAGTAGATGACCAAACCGCGTTGGTGCAGGAGTTTGCGCGTTTGCGCGTTGAGAATGGCTCCACCACCCGTGGCCAGAACAATTCCCTGGCGTTGGGTCAGGCTGGCAATCATGTGGGCTTCCCGAAGACGAAAGCCAGATTCCCCTTCTAGTTCGAAAATGGTGCCAATCCGAACCCCCGTATGGGCTTCGATTTCATGATCAGAATCGACAAAACCCAGATGCAGGCGCCGCGCCAACAGTCGCCCTACAGTGGTTTTTCCGGAACCCATGAGCCCGGTCAAAAAAATATTGGTCTGGGTTTGCATCCTCACATTGTAGCCGAGGGACGCCTTATAATGCAGGCTGACCTTCTAACGGGTGTTCCATGTCTTTTCGTATCCTTCTGTTTCCTCTGGCGATTATTGCCACACTCGGGTTGGTTGGGGTGGGGGTCGTGGCCCTTGTCCTGGCGTTGATTTATCCCAATCTGCCTAGTCTGGACTCCATGACAGACTATCGTCCCAAAATTCCCTTACGGATTTTTACTGCAGATGACCAATTGATTGGCGAGTTTGGCGAGGAACGGCGCGCGCTTCTCAAGTTGTCGCGTGTGCCGCTGCGCATGCGTCAAGCCATTTTGGCTGCGGAAGATGACCGTTTTTATCAGCATGGGGCAGTGGACTATCAGGGCATTGTGCGTGCCGTGATGGCCAATGTGTTTTCAGGAAGCGCCAAAGAAGGTGCCAGCACGATTACGATGCAGGTGGCCCGCAATTTTTTTCTGAGCAACGAAAAAACCCTCACACGCAAACTGTCTGAAGTGCTGTTGGCCTACAAGATCGAAAGCAACCTGAGCAAGGACCAGATTCTGGAACTGTATATCAACCAGATTTACCTAGGTCAACGGGCCTACGGTTTTGGGGCCGCGGCGTACGTGTATTACGGCAAACCCCTAGAGCAATTGAGCGCGGCCGAAATGGCCATGCTGGCTGGACTGCCCAAAGCGCCTTCGCGCTATAACCCTATCATCAATCCCAAGCGCGCCGCCTTGCGCCAGCAATATGTGTTGCGCCGCATGCACGAACTCAAGTTTCTGGGGGATGGGGATTATGATTTCGCCTTGCACAACCCGGGTCATGCCACGCCTTTTCATTCCGGTTTTTTGCTCAAGGCCGACTATGTGGCCGAAATGGCACGCCAGTACATGGTGCAAACCTATGGGGAGGAGATTTATAACCGGGGCTACAAAGTCATTACAACGCTGTACAAGGCCAATCAGGACGCCGCTTATCGGGCCGTGCGAGCCG
Organism: Pseudomonadota bacterium; assembly: GCA_021804345.1. GTDB lineage: Bacteria > Pseudomonadota > Gammaproteobacteria > Burkholderiales > Ferrovaceae > JAJZHV01. The sequence continues at coordinate 5,324 of JAJZHV010000033.1, forward strand.
GCGTCATGGCCTATGACCACCGGCACGGGTACCGGGGTCCGGAAGATACGGCAGAACTGCCCAATGAAACGGTGAGCGACGAGGATCTGGAAGACGCTCTGAGCGACGTGGATGTGAGCGATGACCTCTATCCCGCAGTCGTGACACTGGCTTCGGAGCAGACGGTTCAGGCCTACGTGAAGTCCGTGGGCATGGTCACCTTGCGTGGCAGCGGCCTAGCTTTTGCCAGCTCGGCCTTAAGCGCCAGGGCGTCTGCCAGCCGCCAGATCCACCGTGGCGCCATCATTCGGGTGGCGCGCTCGGACAAGGGGGAGTGGGAAATCACCC
>JAJZHV010000033.1:5660-9421 GCA_021804345.1 Pseudomonadota bacterium
ATTCCCATGATGGCGCCATTCGAGCCCTGGTGGGCGGGTTTGATTTCGACCAGAACAAATACAACCATGTCACGCAGGCTTACCGCCAACCCGGTTCCAGTTTCAAACCATTCATTTATTCGGCGGCGCTGGAAAAGGGTTTTTCTGCCTCTACGCTGGTCAGTGACACCCCACTGGTGATATCCGATCCCAATATCAACAACGGCCAACCCTGGGAGCCGCATAACTACGAACCGGAATATGAGGGGTCCATTCCCTTGCGGCTAGCCTTGGCCAAGTCCAAAAACGTGGTGGCAGTGCGCGTCTTGCAAGCCATCACGCCGGGCTATGCCCACCAGTACATCATGTCTCGGTTTGGTTTCGACCCCGAGCGTCACCCGGCCTATTTGAGTATGGCGCTGGGTTCAGGGCAGGCCAGTCCCCTGCAGATGGCTGCCGCCTATGCGGTGTTTGCCAATGGTGGTTTTCGTGTCAAGCCGTTTTTCATCGATCGCATTCTGGATGATCACGGCAAGATCATCCGAAAAACACAGCCGCAAGTGGCCGCAGAAGGCGCGGAACAGGTCATCGATGCACGCAACGCCTTCGTTATCACCAGCATGCTGCAGGATGTGATTCGCGAAGGGACGGCGGTGCGCGCCCAGAGTTTGGGGCGCTCGGATCTGGCGGGCAAAACAGGAACCACCAACGACCATGTGGATGCTTGGTTTGCGGGGTTTCAACCCAGCCTAGTGGCGGTATCCTGGGTGGGGTTTGATAAACCGACCCCGCTAGGGGGGCATGAAACGGGAGCCCAGGCCGCATTGCCCATTTGGATGACCTACATGAGTACGGCTTTGCAGACCATTCCAGAAAGCCAACCCGTCTTGCCGCCGGGGCTTAATGTGGTGCCGGTGAATTCAGGCAAGGGAGAGGCCCGCCAGGATTATCAGTATGCAAACTCGGCGGAGCCCACACACTGAAAGCAGGAGGGCGGTGCCGGGATCAAGCGCGCAGCAGTTTAGCGGCTTGCACGGCAAAATAGCTCAGAATGGCATCAGCACCTGCCCGCTTGAAGCACAGCAAGGACTCCAGAAGGGCGCGTTCATCCAGCCACCCCTGATCAATGGCACCCCGAAGCATGGCATATTCCCCACTGACCTGATAGGCAAAGGTGGGTGCGCCAAACTGGTCTTTGACGCGGCGAATGATGTCCAGATAAGGCATGCCGGGTTTAATCATCACCATGTCGGCTCCTTCCGCCAAATCCAGACCCACTTCCCACAGGGCTTCCTGGGCATTGGCAGGGTCCATTTGATAGGTCATTTTGCTGCCCTTGCCCAGGTTTTTGGCCGAGCCCACTGCCTCCCGAAAGGGGCCGTAGAACGTGGAAGCATATTTGGCGGAGTAGGCCAAAATGCGTGTGTGGATCAGTTGTTCGCTATCCAGCGCGGCGCGCACCCGGGCAATACGCCCATCCATCATGTCGGAGGGGGCCACGATATCGGCTCCGGCCTGAGCGGCCACCACAGCTTGGTGGCTTAGCGCCTGCAAGGTGTCGTCATTGATCACATACCCCTGGCTATCGGTGATGCCGTCCTGGCCATGGGTGGTGTAGGGGTCGAGGGCCACATCGGCAATCAGCCCCAATTCGGGAAAACGCGCTTTAAGTGCACGCAGGGTGAGGGGCAATAATCCTTCCGGATTCCAGGCTTCACGGGCGTCCAGACTCTTCTGCGCGGGATCGATCACCGGAAACAGGGCTAGGGCCGGAATGCCTAGGGTCAGACAGCGTTCGGCGGTATGCAACAGGTGGTCCAGACTTTCGCGCTGAATACCGGGCATGGAGGAAATGGGTTCCTGCCGCTGCTCACCGGAAAGGACAAATACAGGGTAAATTAGGTCGTTACAAGTCAGGTGGTGTTCCTGTACCAGGCGGCGAGTAAAGTCGTCGCGTCGATTGCGGCGCATCCTGCGCCCGGGGAATTGGCCCAAGGTTTCCATGGCAAAGTCTCTGTGAGGTGTGGACAGAGTCCCTAAGGACAGTTTGAAAGCGGTTCAACCCAATGAAGTAATCCATTATAAAGTGAATGGGGCCGGACTAAATAGCGCCTGGATGGCGCCTTGAGCCGCCTCAAGACCCTCGCGCGAAAGACTGGAGAAGGCGATCACCTCCAACGGCGATTCTCCTGCCAAGGGTTGCAACGCCTGTTTGATGGCGCGCAGGGCAGCCATTCGGGGGCCGCGGGCCAATTTGTCGGATTTGGTCAGCAAAATCACCACAGGCTTGCCGCGGGGCAAATACCATTGCAGCAGTTGTGTATCCAACGGGGTAAGCGGGTGACGGATATCCATCAACAGCACCAAGCCCTTGAGGGATTGACGCGAGACGAGGTAGTCAGACAAAAATTGCTGCCAATGTCGTTTGACGGCCAAGGGTACTTGGGCGTAGCCGTAGCCTGGCAAATCCACCAAGAAACGCCCTTCGCCCAGATCAAAAAAATTGATGTGCTGAGTACGCCCAGGCGTTTTGCTGGTGTAGGCCAGGCGTGACTGCTGAGTGAGCAGGTTGATGGCACTGGACTTGCCCGCATTGGAGCGCCCGGCAAAGGCGATTTCCAAACCCAGATCGGGGGGCAGGCTGGCCCAATCGCTGGCGGTGGTAAAAAAACGGGCTTGCTGAAAAATTGACATTTCAGGTCCCTACGGACGAGTGGAACAGGCCAACGTACTGAAAACCGTTTCTGCCGCATCTAGGGTCTTTTCCAGCTCCGCTGTGCCATGCACCGTGGATACAAAACCGGCTTCGAAGGCGGAGGGGGCCATATACACGCCTTGCTCCAGCATGCCATGAAAAAACAATTTGAAACGCTCCTTGTCCGCGCTCAGGACCTCGGTGAGCTCAGTGGGCAGTGTGTCGCGGAAATAAAAACCGAACATCCCGCCCAGGGCACAGGCGCAAACAGGAAACCCGTGATGACGGCCAATCTCAACCAGGCCTTCGGTCATTACCCGGGTCATTTCTCCCAAGCGCTCATACAAACCCGGCTCCGTGGCCAGCTCCAGATTGACCAGCCCTGCGGTCACGGCCACCGGATTGCCCGAGAGGGTGCCGGCCTGATAGACCGGGCCCAGTGGGGCCAGATACTGCATGATGTCGCGCCGACCACCAAAGGCGGCCAGTGGCATGCCGCCGCCAATGACTTTGCCCAGTGTGGTGAGGTCGGGGGTCATTCCGTAAAGGGATTGAGCACCGCCCAAAGCCACACGAAATCCGGTCATGACCTCATCAAAGATCAACAGGCTGCCGTGGGCTTGGGTCAGTTCCCGCAAGCGCTTCAAAAACGCTGGGCGTGGCAAGACCATGTTCATGTTGCCAGCTACTGGTTCGACGATGACAGCGGCGATGCGGGGCGCTTCCTGCGCAAACAGCGTTTCTAGGGCCTCCACGTCATTGTAGGGCAGCACCAGCGTATGAGCCGCCAGATCGGCCGGCACGCCACTGGAGTCTGGCTGGCCAAAGGTTAATGCGCCCGAGCCGGCTTTGACCAGCAGGGAGTCGCCATGGCCATGGTAACAGCCATCAAATTTGACGATGTTGGGGCGTCCGGTAAAGCCGCGTGCCAGGCGGATGGCGCTCATGGTTGCCTCGGTGCCGGAGCTGGTTAGACGAATCTGTTCCAGGGAGGGCATGAGTGAACAGAGGCGTTCGGCCAGCACGATTTCCAGTTCGGTGGGGGCACCAAAACTCAAGCCCAACTCTGCCACGGCTTGCACGGCAC
>JAJZHV010000034.1 GCA_021804345.1 Pseudomonadota bacterium
ACTGTGCCAACTGCGGCAGATGATCGTCATAATTCCTAGGCTTGATGGCCTCCACGCGCGCCGCCAGGGCCAAGGGCGCCGGTTTGATGCTGGCCAGATGCGTCAGGGCGCGGCGCGCGATGGCATCGTGCTCCTGTGCATCGGGCAAATCGAATAGCAGGACGGGCACATTCAAATTGGCCAGATGCGCCGCAATCTGCGCTCCCATGACCCCTGCGCCCAAAACGGCCACCGTGCGAATGTTGAATTGACTCATGAGGAATACTCCCTGGAATGCTTTGCCGTTTTATTCGGTACTGAACCATGCACCAAAGTGCCCGATGATTTTACTCTTTTGCGCGCCCGGATGTTATCCCCTTGCGCGGCAAGCCTTCCGGCCCAACGCGCTCTGGAGGCGGATGAGCGTCTAATCCGATAGATATTAACTATCATGGTAATACAATCAATCAATTGGATGGATTAACCCGCTCTGGGTATAGTGAAACCATCCAATGACCGGATCACCGTGATCCACAACCCCTAAGGAGACGCTCATGTTACACAATCACGAAGGAAAACCTGTCCCCCAAGTCACCTTTCGCATTCGGGAAGGCAATGAATGGGCCTCTCTGAGCACCGACGAGCTGTTCAAGAACAAGACCGTGGTTGTTTTTTCCTTGCCCGGGGCCTTTACACCCACCTGTTCATCCACCCACCTGCCGCGTTACAACGAACTGGCACCAGCCTTTGTGGCCAACGGAGTAGATGACATCCTGTGCATCGCAGTCAACGATCCCTTCGTCATGCAGGAGTGGGCCAAGGATCAGGAAGCTGAGCATATCCGCCTTATCCCCGATGGCAATGGTGCCTTTACAGCGGGGATGAACATGCTGGTGGATAAATCCGATCTGGGTTTTGGTCAGCGTTCCTGGCGCTATTCCATGCTGGTGCGCGACGGCATCGTCCTCAAGCAATTCATCGAGCCCGTGGTGCCAGGTGATCCCTTTGAAGTCTCCGACGCCGACACCATGCTGGCCTATCTCAACCCTCAGGCGGTCAAACCCGATCAGGTGGCCCTGCTCACCCGGGAAGGATGTCCCCACTGTGCACGCGCCAAGGACTTGCTCAGCGCCCAGGGCTACGCCTACACCGAGATTCCCCTGGGGCATCGGCAGCGTAGTCGGGTACTGGGGGCCATCACTGGACGTGCCACGGTTCCCCAAGTGTTCATCAATGGCACCCATGTGGGTGGGGCCGAGGAGCTGGAGCAGTGGTTGCAGCGTCAGCACGCCACCACCATGGCCTAAGTCGGGCCCCCTTACCTTTTCCGGGAGTATTCCATGCGTCAGCTCACAGTAGAACACGTGGTCATCGGTGCCGGCACCGCCGGTCTGGCCGCCTATCGCACCATTGCGGCCAGCGGCCAGTCGGTGCTGCTCATCGAAGGTGGAGAGCATGGAACTACCTGTGCCCGGGTGGGCTGCATGCCCAGCAAATTGTTGATTGCTGCGGCCGAGGCGGCCCATGGGGTGTCGCGCTGGGGCCCTTTGGGCCTGCGCCTGGAGGGCGCCCTGCAGGTGGACGGGGCTGCTGTGATGGCGCGCGTGCAGCGCGAGCGTGATCGCTTTGTGGGGTTTGTGCTGGAGGGGGTGGAACGCATTCCGCCGCAGCACCGATTGACTGGTTATGCCCGTTTTCTGGCACCGGGGCTATTGCAGGTGGAGGAGCATACCCAGGTGCGGTTTACAACGGCGGTCATTGCCACCGGCTCCAGCCCCCAGATTCCCGGATTTCTGCTCCCCTTTCGGGAGCGCGTGGTGATCAATGATGATATTTTTGCCTGGACCCAGTTGCCGCGCTCTGTGGCCGTGTTTGGCACCGGGGTGATCGGTCTGGAACTGGGACAGGCCTTGCAGCGTCTGGGCGTGCAGGTGCATCTGTTTGGCCGTGGCGGGCGCATCGGCCCCCTGACGGATCCGGCGTTGCAAGCCGAGGCGCAGCGGTGTCTGGGCGCCGAACTTCAGCTAATTCACGACCCGCAGGGACTACAACTGTCCTCTCAAGGCCCCAGGGTGCGCATTGAATGGCACAACCCTGGCGCGGCCCAAGGGGCACATGAGGGCACCCCGCGCCGGAAAGCCATCGAGGTGGAATGGATTCTCGCGGCAACCGGCCGCCGACCCAACCTAGCGCATCTGGGACTCGACACCCTGGGTCTGGAACTGGACGCCCAAGGGGTGCCCCAATTTCAGCGCACAACGTTGCAATGTGGCGCGCACCCCATCTTCATTGCGGGCGACGCCAATCAGGATCTGCCCTTGTTGCACGAGGCGGCTGACGAAGGGCGCATTGCCGGAGAAAACGCCCTGCGCTATCCCCATGTGGCCCCCGGCTTGCGGCGCTCTGCCCTGGCCATCGTGTTTTCGGATCCGCAAATGGTTACGGTGGGAGAGCGCTGGCAGGAATGCTCACAACAGTCCATCGTGACCGGGAAAGTATCCTTTGCCGATCAGGGTCGCAGTCGCGTCATGTTGCGCAACCAGGGCTTGCTGCACGTGTATGCGGCACGGGAAGACGGGCGTTTGCTGGGGGCCGAGATGATCGGGCCGGAAGCGGAACACCTGGGTCATTTGCTGGCCTGGGCCCATCAACTACAGTTGACGATACCGCAGATGCTGGAGCTACCCTTTTACCATCCGGTGGTGGCAGAAGGGCTACGCACCGCCCTGCGGGATGCCGCCAGCCAGTTGCCCCTGCGGCGCGCGCCTGCGCCGCAGGGCAGGCATCCCGTTGCAGCGCTATCAGTGTGAATGAGCACCCTGCTGGGGTCCATTCATGGGACCATCCATCCTCATGCCGGGCATGGACATGCCCGGCATGGAGTCCGTCCCTGAGCTGGATTCGGCGCTTAGCGCGCGCACCGGAAGCGTCAAGTGTTGGGTGCCAGCCTTTTCGAAGACCAACTGCAGGGTAACCTGCTCTCCAGCCTTCAAGGGAGTCTTGAGGTTTTGCAGCATCAGGTGAACCCCGCCGGGTTGCATCTGCAGGGCGCCCCCCGCGGGGATGCGCAGGCGTGATTCTCGTTGCATATGGGTCATGCCCTGCTGGTTGTGGCTGGAATGCAAATCCACGCTGGCCGCCGCGGAACTATGGGCAGCAATCAGGAAGTCGTCCTGCGGGCCATGGTTATGAATGCTCACATAGGCCGCCCCCACGCTTTGTCCAGGCACGCTGGCCCGCACATAGGCGTCAGAAAACACCAGGGGGCCCGGGGCTTCCGGGGCGGCTTTGAGAGAAAGTGCACACAGGACCAGAAGGCCTGCACAAAAAAGTCTTGACACCCGCTGTTGCATACAGATCCTCCACAAGTTGATGAGCCACCGTAGCCGGGGTGGGCAAGGCTCAGGGCTGAGTGAGCAAAGGCGTAACCACGCGCTCTAAAACCGCCTCATCCAGGCCCTCATCACCCCCATCCCAGGCATCCTGACGCAATATGCCCTGCCGGTCAATAACAAAGGACAGGGGAATGCGCCAGATGCGGCCAAAGGCTTTGAAATCGGCCTGTGGGTACCAGAGGGCCGGATAACTGTAATGGGTCATCATCTGGCGCATCCTGGGCAAATCATCGGCCTCATCCATGGAAACGGTGAGGATTTCCAGGCCCTGGGCCCGATGCCGCTGGTAATAGCGCTCCATGGCCGGCATTTCCGTGCGACAGGGAATGCACCAGGTGGCCCAGAAGTGAATCAGGACCACCTTGCCCTGCTCCTGAGCCAAGGTGAGCTCCTGACCCGTTTCCAGGTGCGCTCGAAAGGCCGGAGCCGCCTGTCCCACCTCTAGGGCTTGGGCCTGAAGGCCTGTCAGTAGCCCCACAACGCCCCACAGCAGGCAGGTCCATAAGGCAGTGCAGCGCACAGCGTGTCTGCCAAGCCTCCCGCGGGTGCCATAACACACTGCGGGGCGCACCACCTCTGGCGACCGCCTAGTCATGAACCGGAGGCTCCGGGTTTGGCACCATCTGCACACCGCGCAGGGTGACTGCCGCCAGCGCTTGCACCAGCACCTGCAACACTGCGCCCCGGGTGTAGCTTTTGCGCCAGGCCATGCCAATGCACCGCTGGGGAACCGGGGCCTTGAAGGCCAGCACATGCAGCAGCGGACTGCGATATTTATCGCTGTTGGCGCTGGCGGGCAACACCGTGATTCCCATGCCCGAGGCCACCATGTTGCGCAGGGTTTCCAGACTGTTGCCCTGCTGAATCAGGGCTTGTGGCCCCCCTAACTCCGGACAGGATTCCAGCACCTGGGTGCTGAAGCAATGCACGGAGGGCAGCAGCAAGACCTTTTCTTGGGCCAGTTCCTGGGCGCTCACCATGCTGCGCTCACTCCAGGGGTGATCCCGGGGCACCACCACCTCGAAGGCTTCTTGGTACAGAGCCTGAGTGTGAATCCCGGCCACTTGGAAGGGAAGCGCCACCAACGCCACGTCCACATCCCCCTGCTTGAGTTGGCGTTCCAGTTGGGCCGTGGTGGATTCTTCCACCATGAGGGGCATATTTGGGGCAATGGGGTGCAATCGGGAGACCAGATCGGGCAACAGATAGGGGCCCACGGTATGAATGACCCCCAATTTTAGGGTTCCTGCCAGGGGGTCGGCGCCTTCACGCGCCATGCGCTTCAAGGTGTCGGCCTGCTCCAGAATCAGCGCGGCCTGGGCAATCAATTGCGCACCGATGGGCGTGGGAACCACCTCGCTGCGCGAGCGCTCGAACAGACGCACTCCCAGTTCCTCCTCCAGTTTCTGGATGGCACTGGACAAGGCCGGCTGACTGACAAAACAGTGCTCTGCGGCCTTTCTGAAATGACGCAACTGGGCCACGGCCACCACGAAACGCAATTCGTTGAGGGTCACGCCAGGTTCCTATCCATGACGCACCGGTTTTTTCATGACATACACCAGCGGGATGAAAGCTAGGAACAAAAAGGCCAGCAACCGGAAATTATCCAGAAACGCCAGGGAGGCCGCCTGTTGCTGCACGGACTGCAGGAGCACAGCTTGCGCCTTGGTGAGGGCCTCACCCGCCGTCACACCCTGGGCCATGAGTGCCTGGACCAAGCGATTGAGCGTGTCCTGTGTATCACTAGAAAAGGCCGTGACATGGGCCACCAAATCCACTTGGTGGCGTTGGGTACCCTGGGTTAACCAAGTTTGCATGAGCGAAATGCCAAAACTGCCCCCCAGATTGCGGGACAAATTGATGATGGCCGAAGCATTGCTGCTTTTGGCCATGGGAATATTGGCAAAGGCGATGGTGTTGAGGGGAACGAATAAAAACCCCAGGCCGACCCCCTGAATGACGCGCAAGGTGGCCAGGGAGGCATAATCTGCTTGCAAGTCGGTACGGGACAGTAAAAACAGGGCCAGGGCATTGGCCAGTACGCCAAAAGTGATCATGTGACGCACGTCCACCCGGTTGACCATCATGCCAATGAAGGGCATGAAACATAACACGGCAATCCCGCCGGGAGACAGTAGCATGCCCGCATCCATGGCCGAGTAGCCCATCAGGGTTTGCACCAGCAAGGGCAACAGCACCGTGCTACCAAAGAGGACAAAGCCCAGCAAAAACATGAGAATGTTGCTGAACAGAAAGTTCTTGTCGCGCAGCAGCCGGATATCCACCATGGGGTCTTTTTGCCGCAATTCCCACCAGGGGAGCAGCGCCAGGGCGGTCCCTGAAATGACCGCCAGGGTCACGATGAAATGGGAATCAAACCAGTCCTCCTGCTGCCCCTTGTCCAGAAAAATCTGCAGCGCCCCAAAGCCTAGAGTCAGCAATATAAAACCCATGTAATCCACTGTGAATCCGCGGCTTTTTTGCTGCTGACGTTGGGCTGTGAACTGCGGTGGGTCAAACACCAGACGCGAGGTAAAGTACAGGGAGATGAAGCCCACCGGCACATTGATGAGAAAAATCCAGCGCCAGTTGAAGCTGTCGGTAATCCAGCCGCCCACGGTGGGCCCGATGGCCGGGGCCAGTACTGTGGTCAGGCCATACACGGCAAAGGCCATGCCGCGCTTGGCTGGGGGAAAGGTATCTGACAGGATGGCCTGGGAACTGGGCTGCAAGCCCCCACCGCCTATGCCTTGCAGGGTACGGAACAGAATCAGCATGAACAGGTTGGGAGCCAGACCACAGAGCAGCGAACTGGCGGTAAACAGGGTCACACAGAGCATGTAAAAGCGGCGCCGCCCCAGCAGGCTGGACAGCCAGCCGCTGATGGGCAACACGATGGCATTGGAGACCATGTAGGAGGTGAGCACCCAGGTGGCCTCATCCTGGCCCGCGCCCAGATCTCCGGCAATATGGCGCAAGGCCACATTGGCAATGGAGATGTCCAATACTTCCATGAAGGTGGTCAAGGCCACCGTCACCGCCACCATCCAGGGGTTGAGGGGTTCGCCCCGCGCGTTGTGGGGCGGGGCAAAGGTGGCGGGTGGCGGCTCCTGCCCAAGGCTCATTGCAGTTGCACCTGCGGGTCTACGGACATGCCGGGAACCAAGGCGAGCAATTCTTGGGGCGCTTCATCAAACAGGATTTTGACGGGAATGCGTTGCACCACCTTGACATAATTTCCACTGGCGTTTTCGGGGGGCAGCAGACTAAAGCGCGCGCCCGTGCCTGGCTGAATGCTATCCACATGGGCCCGCCAAACGCGTCCGGGAAAGGAGTCTACCTTAACCTTGACCGCCTGCCCCGGATGCATGCGAGCCAGTTGCGTTTCCTTGAAGTTGGCCACCACCCAGGGCGCTCCATACACGATGGCCATGACCGGTGGGCCTGGTTGAATCAACTGGCCTTGAAACACGGATTTACGCGCCACGCGTCCCGCCACCGGCGCAATGAGGCGGGTATAAGATAAATCTAGCAAGGCCTGATCCAGAGCTGCCTGAGCCTCCTGCACCGAAGCCGCCCCACCGGCCACTTGCGCCTGCTTCAGCGCCACCTGGCGCGGTCCGGAACGGGCCTCGGCTACCCGGGCCTGGGCCTGCTGCACCAGTGCCTGGGCGGCATTCACCGCACGCTGGGCGGCCTGGGCCTGAGCCTGGGCTGTCTTGTCGGCCGCCAGCACCTGATCCAGTCTTTGCCGTGAAATCTCATCCTTGCGGAACAGCGTTTGATAGCGCAGGACATCCTGCTGCGTCAGTTGCGCCTGCGCTTCCATGGCCCGGTCCTGGGCCTCGGCCTGGGCCTCGTTAGAACGGGCGGCATCTAGGGCGCTGCGGGCCTGGTCCAGTCCGGTTTCGGTCAGGGTAGTGGTGACGGACAGATCCTGCTGCTCGGCGCCGTGGCGATGTTTGGCCGCATCCAAAACGGCTCGAGCTTGGGCAACCCGCAAGGCATAATCGCGCTCATCGATCTCGGCCAGCACATCCCCCTGTTTGACCCACTGATTGTCCTGCACCAAAACCTTGGCCACATAGCCGCCCACGTGCGGGCTGATTTGCACCACGTTGGATTCGATGAAGGCATCATCGGTAGATTCTTCATTGCGGGTCAAAAACCAGAGCAGAAAACCCGCCAACACAATCACCAACAAAGCCAGCATTCCCAAGCGTTGCAGACGGGTTTTGCGGCGTGTTGCGGAATCGGGTTGGGCACTGGGGGCTGCAGTAGGCTCAGCAAGTGGCGCGCTGGATTCACTCATGGGGTTGTACTCTCTAATCCGTTAGGGTGTGGCATAGTCCAGTCGGCCCAAGGCCAGATCCAGGTTGATCCGGGCCATGCGCCAAGCCGCTTCGGCGTCGATGTCGGCACTTCGTGCGCTGGCCAGATTGGTCTGGGCGTCCACCAGTTCCAGATTATCGGCCACCCCGCTGGAAAAACGGTCCCGGGCCTGCTCTTCCAGACGCACGGCCAAGGCAAGCCCGGTGTGTGCCGTCTGCAGTTGCTCCTGACTGGTTTCCAGGGCAATGAGCGCTAGGCGCACGTCTTCTTCCACCTGCTGCTGGGTATCCAACAGAGCCAACTCCGCCTGGCGTTCACGACTATGGGCGGCATCCTCGCGGGCATTCATGGCTCCGCCCTGGGCCAGGGGCAGGGTCATCTGAATGCCATAGCTGTAGGTACGGTAGTCGTAGTGAGTGGGATTGACCCCGCTGGAGCCGATATCTCCGGCCAGACTGAACGCCGGGACATTTTCTGCCAATGCAGCGCGGCGCTCCTGCCGGCGCTGGCTGACCACCTGTTGCAGCGCTTGCAATTCGGGCCGGGAGTCTAGGGCCTGCGCAATGCTCTGGGCCTGAGGTGGGGCCGAGGTCATGTCCTCTCCCCCCGTGGGCAAGTTGTCAGTCAACCGCAGCGTGGTTTGCATGTCGATCCCCAACGCACGGTGCAAGCGGGTATCCGCCGAGCTTTCCAGTTGCCGGGCCTGACGCAGATAGAGTGCATTGCGGGAGAGGGCGTTTTCTGCCCGGACCACATCCACCCCCGTGGACACACCGGCCCCCTGCTGATCCCGAGCCAGTTGCAGCAACTGTTGCGCCAGGGTCTGGTTGGCTTGGGCCGCCACCACACTGGCCCGACTGCGGAGCAATTCCACATAGGCCAAGGCCGCAGCGCCAGCCACTTGCTGTTCCGTGGCAAGAGTGCGCCAGCGGGTGGCCTCTACGGCATCATTGGCCGCCTGCAGGGAGTAAATCTGGGTCAGATCAAACACCCGCTGCGTCAGCCGTACTCGGGCATCAAAGGTATCGAAGGGCCCGATGACCACGGGCAATCCAGGCAAACTGATCCCGATGGCTTTCAAGTTTTCGGTTTGGCGGATTTGATAGGTTTTGAATTCCATGCTGGGTAACAGCCCGGCACGTACTTCTCGCGCCCGATCCGCGCTTTCGTTCAATTGTTCCTGAGCCAGCAATACCGCGGTTTGATGGGCCACGGCGTAGGCCTTGGCCTGATTCAGGGTAAGACCCATGGCGCTGGAGGTAGCCATTGCCCGAGCGGGTTCGGGCAGTGCGCCGGCGCCCTCGGAGCCCGACAGAGGCTGACCACAGGCCAGCCCATAGAAACCCAGACTGATCAGGCCCATGCCCAACCGGCACAACAAAGGCACGAGGCGCATCCCCGGTGTGCGCACGGCAACCTTGTTGGCCATCCCACGCGGGTGGCCAGGGCGAGGACAAAGTAGGCGGGCCCTCAAGAACCGTAACAATGCTCTGGCCCTGGAAAACGCCCCGCCTTGACTTCA
>JAJZHV010000035.1 GCA_021804345.1 Pseudomonadota bacterium
GGTCTGCTACTGGCACAACGGGTGGGGTTGCGCCCCCCCAGGTTCTTTGCCAACTGTGGCACCGATTGCCGGCACCCGGGTTGCAACCTCTTCAGTACCGGCGAGTTCCCTTCGATCACCCCCTGTTTATTCTCTTCTCCTCGGGCACCACCGGGGTCCCCAAATGTATCGTCCACGGTCACGGGGGCGTGATCTTGCAACATCTGAAGGAACATCGTTTGCATGGGGATGTGCGCCCCGGCGATCGGCTGTTCTATTTCACCACCTGTGGCTGGATGATGTGGAACTGGCTGATGAGTGGATTGGCCAGCGGCGCCACTGTGTTGCTGTATGACGGGGCACCCTTTGCTGCCGGCGGAAACCTGCTGTTTGATTATGCGCAGCAGTGGCGGATGACCCATCTGGGTATTTCCGCCAAATTCATCGACACGGTGCTCAAGGCCGGCGCCGATCCCGCCTCCACCCATGATCTGACGGCGCTACGGGTGGTGTTTTCCACCGGGAGCCCCTTGTCGCCGGAGGGGTTTCGCTGGGTGTATGCCAAACTCAAGACGCGCCTGTTGCTGGCCTCCATTTCGGGGGGGACCGACATCGTCTCGTGTTTTGTGTTGGGCAACCCGGTGCTGCCCGTCTATGCGGGAGAAATTCAGTGTCGCGGTCTGGGGATGGCGGTGCAGGTGTTCGATGCGCAAGGACAGTCGGTGATGGAGCAGCAGGGCGAATTGGTGTGTACTCGTCCTTTTCCTGCCATGCCCGTAGGGTTTTGGAATGATCCGCAGGGAAAAAAATACCAAGCCGCCTATTTTGAGCGTTTCCCGCAGGTGTGGTGCCATGGGGACTTTGCCACGCTCACCGCTCGCGGCGGGGTCATTATTCACGGCCGCTCCGACGCCACACTCAATCCGGGTGGCGTACGAATTGGCACCGCGGAAATCTATCGCCAGGTGGAACAATTGCCCGAAGTGCGGGAGGCGATCGTCATCGGCCAGGATTGGCCCGTGGGTTGCCCCAGTGATGTGCGCATTGTGCTGTTTGTCACGCTGGAGCAGGATCGGGTGCTGGATACGGCGCTCTGCCAGCGCATTCAGGACCACATCCGGCGCCAAGCCTCTCCGCGACACGTGCCGGCTCTGGTTCTTCAGGTCATGGACATTCCCCGCACCCGGTCCGGAAAAATCGTGGAGCTCGCCGTCCGCCAGGTGGTTCATGGCCAACCGGTGCACAATCTCGAGGCGCTGGCCAACCCGGAAGCACTGGAACAATTTCGCAACCGTCCTGAATTGAAAGGCTAACCATGAGCAACTCCCGCCCTCCCGCCATCATTTTGCTCAGTGGTGGACTGGACTCCACCACGGTGCTGGCCATGTCCCTGGCGCAAGGTTTTGCGCCCTATGCCATGAGCTTCGATTATGGCCAGCGCCATGCGCAGGAATTGGACCAGGCGCGGCACATCGCCCGGCAATACCAGGTGCTGGCCCATTCGGTGGTCAAGATCGACTTACGCGCCATCGGCGGCTCTGCCCTGACCTCAGACCTGGAGGTTCCCAAGGACCGGGCCCTGGACCAAGACCTGGACCAGATTCCTATCACCTACGTGCCGGCCAGAAACACGATTTTTCTGTCCTTTGCCCTGGCTTGGGCCGAGGTGCTCCAGGCCCGGGACATCTTCATCGGTGTCAACGCCCTGGACTACAGTGGATACCCGGACTGCCGGCAGGAATATATCCGCAGCTATGAGCGCATGGCCAATCTAGCCACCCGTTCAGGCGTTCAGGACCATGTTGCCCTGCGCATCCATACCCCCCTGATTGCCTTGACCAAGGCGGAAATCATCCGGGTGGGGCAAGATTTGGGGGTGGATTATGCGTTAACGACCAGTTGCTACGACCCCGCCACCAACGGAGCCCCTTGCGGGCGTTGCGATGCCTGCCAACTGCGCGCTCGCGGGTTTGCCGAGGCCGGCCTTCCGGATCCGCTCCTGAAGCGTTTTGGTCAGTGATGGGCGAACAGACCATTTATTGGGCAGCGGCCGGATTCGAAGCGGCCCGCAGACTGGACGAGGTGGCGACCGAGGAACGTCAGCGGGGTCTGCATGGCCACAGTTTTCGGGTGGAACTGCAACACCGGGTGCCGGGCAGTGCCCCAGACTGCGCCCCAGCCCCGCACCACGACTTGCAGCAACGCCTGCAGGAGGTGCTGTCTCTCCTGGACTACCAACTGCTCAACGACCGCTTGCCGCAACCCACGGATCGGCGGGTGTTGCACTGGATCGTGCAGCAGTTGAATTTGCCGGGTGCCACCCACTGCAAATTGTGGGTGGGCCCCAGACAAGGAGTGATCCGGGATTGGACGGGCCAGTGGCATTCCTGGAGGCGGGACCGATTCGAAGCCGCGCATCGTCTGCCCCATGTGCCGGCCGGCCATCAGTGCGGGCGCATGCATGGGCACGGATTCCAGGTGCAATTGCAGTGGCAATCCACCGACGAGGCCAGAATACAGGCGCTGCAAGCCCATTGGCAGGTGTTGCGGCAAACGCTACACCAGCGTTGTCTTAATCAGGTGGCGGGGCTGGAAATTCCGACTTCGGAAATGATCTCGCGCTGGATCTGGCTGGCGCTCAAACCCTCTGCGCCCGAACTGGGGGCCGTCACGATTTTCGAAACCGCCACCTGTGGGGCTGTATTCAATGGGTTGGAACACGGCATCTGGAAAGATCACAGTTTTGATAGCGCCACCGTGCTGGAAACCCAGGGCCCATCCGCGTGGTCCAAGGGCGGTATGACTCCGGTCGGGGAGGCCCTGACACCAGCCGACGAGCAGATTTATGGGCATACCTATGTGCTGCGTTTGGGTCTGGTGGCGCCGGTGGAACCCCTATTGGGCTGGACCGTGGACTTTGGCGATGTGAAAGCGCTGTTTGCGCCGGTATTGGCTTGTCTGGATCATCAGCCCTTGCACGAAGTGCTGGCGCTGCGCACCCATAGCCAGCTAACGCGCTGGGTGTATGAGCAGGCATGTCTGCAGTTGGGTGCGCTGCGTCGGGTGTCCCTGTGGGATACCCCGGATACGGGTTACACGCTGGAGCAAGACGCCCATGTTTTTGCCCTCACGGGTTAGGCCCGCCTGCCCAAATGCCCCCCGTGTGTGCGTGGGGGGCAGGCTGGCCCGTAGGGCTCCGGGTGCGACAGAAGATGGGTACAGGAGGCCCCTGTGGGGGCTGACAGGAACTCAAGCATGACCTATGCCGTCAAGGAGTTGTTTTACACCCTTCAGGGCGAGGGCATCAACGCCGGACGGGCCGCCGTGTTCTGTCGCTTTGCAGGGTGTAACCTGTGGTCCGGGCGCGCCGCAGATCGCCCGCATAGCGCCTGCCCCTTCTGCGATACGGATTTTGTGGGCACCGAGGGGGAAGGGGGAGGGAAGTTTTCCACCCCCGAACCCCTGGCCCAAGCCGTTGCCCAGTGTTGGCAGGCGGCAACCGGCGCCGGTCCCGGCGCAGGGAGTGCCTTTGGCGCCCGGCCCTTGGTGGTGCTCACCGGGGGCGAGCCCCTGCTGCAGGTGGACGAACCTCTCATCGCGGCGCTTCAGTCCCGGGGGTTTGAGGTCGCTGTGGAGACCAATGGCACCCAGCCCGTGCCGGCTGGCATCGACTGGGTCTGTGTCAGCCCTAAGGCAGGAACCGATTGGGTGCAGTTAGCGGGGCACGAACTCAAACTGGTGTTTCCCCAGCCCGGTTTGCTCCCCGCAGCGGTAGAGGCAAGAAACGATCTGCAGTTTCGCCATTGGCTGTTGCAGCCCATGGACGGGCCGGAAGTGGCCGCCCATACCCGGGCGGCCCTGGACTATTGCCGGGCCCACCCGCGCTGGCGACTGTCGCTGCAGTGGCATAAACAGCTGGGGATTCCCTAGGCCACACCGGAGTCCCGGAAGGCCAGCGCCCAGGGCTTGCCGGCATCGAACCGGCAGGAAGGAATGGAGTCTGGCAAGACAATTCGGATAGAATAGAATGCAATCATTGGTCATTATAAAAGATGGGGTGGAGGGTCATGATTGACAGGGATGGATATCGTGCCAACGTGGGAATCATCCTGTGCAATGCCAGAAACGAGGTGTTTTGGGCCAAACGGGTGCGGGAACATGCCTGGCAATTTCCCCAGGGCGGAATCAAGCAGGGAGAAACCCCCGAACAGGCCATGTATCGGGAGTTGGCGGAAGAGACCGGACTGAAGCCCGAGCATGTGCGTATTCTAGGGCGCACGCGCAACTGGTTGCGCTACGATGTTCCCGAACGGTGGTTGCGGCGTGACTGGCGCGGGCACTATCGGGGTCAGAAGCAGATCTGGTTTTTGCTGCGCCTGGTGGGTCGCGATTCCGACGTTTCCTTGCGGGCAACCACGCAACCTGAATTCGACGCTTGGCGCTGGCATCAGTACTGGATTCCCCTAGAGGCCGTCATCGAATTCAAACGGGACGTCTACCAGAGGGCGCTGCAGGAACTGGCAGCCTATTTGCAGCCCCTATCTGTTCGTCGTCGGGTTGCATCGGTGGCAGCAAGCTCCCATTGAGCATTCCTTGAGGCCTAATTGACTTGACAGGCCTACGGGCTATTTGTAGACTCCTTATATTTTAGAACAAATCTAAAACTATTGCAGGGCCTTTCATCCCATCAACTAGGAGTACGCCATGAAGCTTGCAGGAACCAAAACGCACGATAATCTGAAAGCCGCTTTTGCCGGAGAGTCCCAAGCCAATCGCCGTTATCTGTACTTTGCAGCCAAAGCGGATGTGGAAGGTCAAAATGACGTGGCGGCGGTTTTTCGTTCCACCGCCGAAGGCGAAACCGGACATGCCCATGGGCACCTGGAGTACATGGAGGCTGTTGGCGATCCCGCTACGGGTTTGCCCATCGGAACTAGTCGCAACAATCTGAAGGCGGCCATCGAGGGCGAAACCCACGAGTACACGGATATGTATCCGGGCATGGCAAAAACCGCCCGGGAAGAGGGCTTCGATGAAATCGCGGATTGGTTCGAAACCCTAGCCAAGGCCGAGCGCTCACACGCCAATCGCTTTACCCAGGCACTTAACGCCCTGGTGGACTGATCCCCCGCCGCCAGAGGCGTTTGCGGCAAGCCCATGGGAATAGTGTTGGCTTTCCCTGGGTTTGCCCGGCGGTTTTTCTTCCCTGTCCAGAAAAGGCAAAACCATGTCTCAGGAAGGCAATCTGGAAGCGCCCACCCGGCATCCGCTGGATTGGAAAAACCCTGATTTTTACGACACGGCTAAAACCCAGGCCGAGATGGAGCGCATCTTCGACATCTGTCATGGCTGTCGGCGTTGCTTCAATCTGTGCAATGCGTTTCCCCTCTTGTTTGATGCCGTGGATGCGACCCCCCTCGGGGAGTTGCCCCAAGTGCCAAAAACTCTGTTGTGGGAGGTGGTGGATCAGTGCTACCTGTGCGAC
The DNA here is from genome assembly GCA_021804345.1 of Pseudomonadota bacterium. Lineage (GTDB taxonomy): Bacteria > Pseudomonadota > Gammaproteobacteria > Burkholderiales > Ferrovaceae > JAJZHV01. The sequence continues at coordinate 5,465 of JAJZHV010000035.1, forward strand.
ATGTGCTACATGACTAAATGTCCCTATACCCCCCCGCACCCCTTCAACCTGGATTTCCCCCACACCATGTTGCGGGCCAAGGCCGTGCAGTTCAAGGCTGGAAAACCCAATTTCAGGGATAAACTGCTGACCAGCACGGATGCCCTAGGAAAACTGGCCTCCATTCCGGTGGTGGTGGAAATGGTCAACGCGGTCAATCGCAATAGCCTGACGCGTGCCGTGATGGACCGAACACTGGGCATTCACAAGGACCGCCAATTACCCACCTACAGCGCAAAAACCTTTCACAAGACTGCGCGTCCGCAAGAATCCTTTGCTGTGCGTGATGGCGCGCGCACGCCGGGGAAGGTGCTGGTCTATGCCACCTGCTACATCAATTACAACGAACCGGGCATTGGCCTGGATTTGCTGAAGGTGCTGGCGCATAACGAGATCCCGGTGCGCCTGCTGGACAAGGAGGCCTGCTGCGGCATGCCAAAACTGGAACTGGGCGATCTGGAGCGCGTGGCGGAACTCAAGGCACTCAATATTCCCAAATTGGCGCAAATGGTCCGGGAGGGCTATGCGCTCATGACCCCTATTCCCTCCTGCAGCCTGATGTTCAAGCAGGAACTGCCACTGCTGTTTCCCGATGATCCCGAGGTCAAACTGGTGGCGCAGGCCCTGTATGATCCCTTCGAGTATTTTTCCCTTCGGCATGCAGACGGCTTGCTCAATACCGACTTTAAACAGGGTCTGGGGCAGGTGTCCTATCATGTGCCCTGTCACTTGCGGGTGCAAAACATGGGACTTAAAACGCGCGAACTGCTCCAGTTGATTCCGGGCACGACGGTCAATACGGTAGAGCGTTGTGCGGGCCATGACGGGACTTGGGGTGTGAAGAGCGAACATTTCGCCACGTCCATGAAGATTGGCGCTCCTGTGTTTAAGCGCATGCAGGATCCCGAGCCCGATTACGTCAGCTCGGACTGCCCTATTGCGGCGCGCCATATCCTGCAGGGAACGCAAAAAACCTACCCCAAGGCGCATCCCCTTACGCTGATGCGATTGGCCTATGGACTCGATGAATGATTTCGCGCAAGCCCCTGGAAAACGCTCATGCCCTTGATTACCCGTGACAGCTTGTTGACCCTTGAAGCCTACGCCCGCGAACGTCACTCCTTTCGGGCCCGGGTGATGGCGCATAAACGACAACGCACTCTGGCTCTGGGTGAGCATGTCACGCTCTTCTTCGAAGATGAGCTCACCATGCGCTACCAGATTCAGGAAATGTTGCGCATCGAGCGTATTTTTGAAGCGCTGGGCATTCAGGAAGAGCTCGACACCTACAACGCCCTCGTGCCTGATGGAAACAACTGGAAGGCGACGATGATGATCGAGTATCCCGAGGTGGCGCAACGCGTGCACTGGTTGACTCTACTGAAAGGTATCGAACATCGGGTGTGGATTCAGGTGGCCTCCTTCGAACCGGTCTGGGCTTTGGCAGACGAAGATATGACGCGGCAAAACGAGACGAAGACCTCTTCCGTGCATTTTTTGCGTTTCCCCCTCACGCCTCCCCTGATCGCGGCCTTACAGGCGGGGGCAACCCTGGCGGTGGGCGTGGAACACCCCCACTATGCTGCCACCATCCATCCCGTGCCACCCGCATTGCATCAAGCACTTCTGCAGGATCTCGCCGTATAATCCTTCTTTTAGACGGGTTCATTTAAGGCGGTATCAGTCATGTGCGGAATTGTCGGGGCCTTGTCCCCACGCGATGTGGTTCCCATGCTCGTGGAAGGGCTCAAACGCCTGGAGTACCGGGGTTACGATTCGGCTGGGGTTGCAGTGATTGTCGAGGGGGCATTGCGGCGCACACGCAGCACGGGTCGCGTGGCCCAGTTGGCGCAGCAGGTGCAGCGTGAGGGCGTTTCCGGTTGTCTGGGAATTGCCCATACCCGCTGGGCCACCCATGGTGAGCCCAGCGAACAGAACGCCCATCCGCACCAAAGTCATCAGGAAATTGCCGTGGTGCACAATGGCATTATTGAAAACCACGAGGCATTGCGCGCCGAATTGCAGCAGCAAGGCTACCGCTTCGAGTCAGAAACCGACACCGAGGTCATCGCCCATCTGGTTCACGCCCACTACCAGCAGAATCAGGACTTGGGGCAGGCCACGCGGGCAGCATTGGCGCAACTGGAAGGGGCCTATGCCATTGCAGTGATCAGTCGATGCGAGCCCCAGCGCCTGGTGGCCGCGCGTAAGGGTAGCCCCCTGCTGCTGGGCTTGGGTGAGGGCGAATATTTTGTGGCTTCTGATGCCGCCGCCCTGATTCCTGTTACGGCACGCATGTTGTATCTGGAGGATGGCGATGTCATCGATATTTCCCTGCAGGGCTTCCAGATCACCGATCTGGCTGGAATTCCTCTGGAGCGAAATGCGCACATTAGCCAATTGTCGGCCGATATTGTGGAACTGGGCCCCTATGCCCACTACATGCAAAAGGAAATTGCCGAGCAACCCCGTGCCCTGACCGATACCATCGAAAAAATTCTGGACTGGGGTCCGACTCCGGCCCTGTTTGGTGACGAGCACGGCGCTGTGCTGTCGCAGGTGGACCGCGTCTTGTTCATGGCCTGTGGAACCAGCTATCACGCCGCCCTGGTGGCCCGTTACTGGATGGAACAAATCGCGCGCATCCCATGCACGGCCGAGGTGGCGAGCGAATATCGCTACCGTGCCTCGGTGCCCCATGCACGCACATTGATCGTGACCATTTCCCAGTCGGGAGAAACCGCCGACACCCTGGCGGCGCTCAAGCAGGCGCAAGAGCTGGGACATCCCTATTCCCTGGCCATTTGCAACGTCGCAGAAAGCGCGCTGGTGCGCCAGTCCACGCTGTCTTTTCTAACCCGTGCCGGCATGGAAATCGGGGTGGCCTCCACGAAGGCCTTTACCACTCAGTTGGTGGCTCTGTTTGCCCTGACCCTGACCTTGGCGCGCCTGCGCGGCGCGCTGGCCACAGCGGCCGAGGAAGCGCCTCATCTGGATGCCTTGCGGCGCCTGCCCAACAAGGTGCAGCATGTGCTCAATCTGGAACCGCAACTGATCGGTTGGGCCGAGCGTTTCGCCACCAAACAGCACGCACTGTTTTTGGGGCGCGGGCCACATTATCCCATTGCCTTAGAAGGCTCGCTCAAACTCAAGGAAATCTCCTACATCCATGCGGAAGCCTATCCGGCAGGCGAGCTGAAACATGGACCACTGGCTCTGGTGGATCAAAATATGCCCGTGGTGGCCGTGGCGCCCAACGACCAGTTGTTGGAAAAGCTCAAGTCTAATTTGCAGGAAGTGCGGGCGCGGGGCGGAGAGCTTTATGTGTTGGCCGACCGCGATAGCCGCTTCATGACTTCCGAGGGCGTTCATGTGATTCGCTTGCCCGATCATGAGGGCATTCTGAGCCCTGTGGTGCACGTGGTGCCGCTGCAATTACTGGCCTACCATACAGCCCGTTTGCGTGGGGCCGATGTGGACAAACCGCGCAATCTGGCCAAGAGTGTGACGGTGGAGTGAGCGAACTGGCGCGAGGTGCTTCACCGGATGGCGGGGTACATCCGGTACAATGGGCGTTTACTGACCACGATACTCACGCTTATGATCCGCACGCGTTTTGCTCCCAGTCCCACGGGATATCTGCACATTGGCGGGGCGCGCACCGCCCTGTTTTCCTGGGCCTATGCCCGTCATTTTGGCGGACAATTCATTTTACGGGTGGAAG
>JAJZHV010000036.1 GCA_021804345.1 Pseudomonadota bacterium
AGTCCTGCTGGTTGCTGGGGTGACGCTGGGCTTGGGGGGGTGGTGGCTGCACCATGCCGCGCCTCCCTTGGTGCTGGGGCCTGGTGTGGTGCGTGCGCAAGGCACCCCAACCTTGCCCCCCTTTCGACTGGAGGCAACCCGCGGGGTTTTTTCCAACGCCGAATTGCAGGGTCGCTGGACCTTTCTTCTCTTCGGGTATACCCATTGTCCGGATGTTTGTCCCACCGATCTGGCCTTGCTGGATCGGGTGACGCGCGCCCTGGCGCAGCAGGGGCAAGAGCGTCTTCAGGTGGTCTTTGTGTCGGTGGACCCGCAACGGGATTCGCTGGCCCTGTTGGGGCGTTTCGTTCCCGCCTTCAATCCGGCCTTCGTGGCCGCCACCGGTTCTGACGAGTCCCTGCAGGCGCTGACCAAACCCTTGGGGGCCTATTTTGTACGTAATGAGCAGGAGGGTCCGGGCTACAGCGTGGACCATACCAGTGCCGTCTATTTGGTGGACCCCCAGGGACGGTTGCAAGCCTCTTTCCAGATGCCGCAAACGCCGCAGCAGATGGCGCGTGACAGCTTAAGCCTGATGCGCTTCGGGCGCTAGCCGTTCCCGGAGGGAAGTGGTGGGGCTCTTACGGGTTGCTCGAGTCGGGTTTGGAAAACAGGGTCAGCACAATATTGGAAAAGTACACCATGAAGCCCACCGCCATGCAGGTGCCGGCTAGGGCTACTACCGGACCGTACCAGTGATGCGCGGCGGTCATGGCCACTCGATCATGCAGCATCAGATAGCCTTCCCAACTGCCAAAGACCATCTGCGCGGTATAAAAACTGTAGACCCCGATAAATAGCCACCAAAAGGAATGCTGGACCAGTCGTTGCGAGTAGACGACCTTGCCGCTGAGTATTGGAATCAGGTAGTAGGTGGTTCCCATGGCCAGGGTGACCACCCCGCCCACCAGATTCATGTGCGCGTGGGCCAGGGGATCGATCATGTGCCCCGGGCCCCCATAGGGACTACCAATGGAGTCCAGCCAGGCTCGGATGGGCGGGAACACCTGTAGCATGCCGTGCATGGCCCCGATGAAGAGCGAAGTGGCCGATACGATGAAAAACTTGAGAAGGCGGCGATTGTCTGGGTCTGGCGTCATGGGTTCAGCGCGACACTCTGCCCGGCGGCAGGGGTCACGTGCTCGAATTGTTCAAAGAGATAGATTCAGGCCAAGGGGTTGCGCCACCGTATTGCCGTGCAAAACGGTGGCGCAGGATGCGGGATTACTTTTTGCTATTTTTGCTGACGATATCCGCGCCCATGCCACCTAATGTGGCGGACACGATGATACCCAGCACGAACAGGATGACGGGAATAAGCATATACCCTTTGTCCATGATTTCCATATTAACCCCCTCATTTTAATGGTTTTTTGAAAAAATACACCCACAGCCTCCGGGTTCTGGGCCACTCATGGTAACAAAAGCGGCGGCACAAGGCAATGCATTATAAGGGCATGCATCAAAGACCCGCTCACTCCACCCGGGTCCAGCGACTGTCCTCCAGATCCAGTACATCGCGAAAGATATCCTGGTAAGAGGCATAGACGGCAGCCACGATGGTGGGAACAGCGATCATGAATAGAATTCCCCCCAGCAAGGGGACGGCAAAGGCCGTGGTGATGAACACCACCAGCAAGGCGCCCATGCCCAGGGAATAGGCCAGAAAGGGCAGGGTGTTCAGGGCGCAGGCCTGCCCGCTCAAGGCGAGTGCCTGAGCCGTGCTCATGTTGCTGAACACGAGCAGGGCGGGGGCAAACCAACCCATCATGAGCAAGAGGATCTGGATCAGGGATAACACGATAAACAAGGGCGTGAGTTGCCCCAGGAGCACCTGCAACTGATCCAGATTGCCGTTGCCGTCCAGTGTGAGATGTTGCAGCGCGTCCATTTGCTGCCCCCCCCAGAGGGTTAAAATCAGGGTGAGCAGCACTTCTCCCAGTAAATTGACGCCTCCCAGACGAATCAGGCGAGCCGGTTGATTGAGAAAACCCGCAAACAGATGGCTGGCTTGCAGCGAGCGACCCTGGTCAATGGTGCGGCAACCCACCATCAGGCCGGCAAATAAAATGGGGAGCAAAATGGAAAAGAGGATGGGACCGATGACCATGACCAAAGAGCAGAGCAGGGAAAAGCCAAACCATAGGCTCATGGTTTTCATCCAGCCGAAGGGGCTTTTAAAAACCAGCTGAAAGCCCTCGTAAATCCAGAGAAAGCCCCGGTAAAAGGGAACGCGTCGGGGCTTGATCATAGTGGCCAGATGGGTTGTGTGTGCACGTGATGGGTAAGAATCTGTTCAAACCAGGCAGGATCGTGGGGCTGTACCATTTCGCTGGCCCGGGGCAGAAACTTGTCGTGGGAGCGGGACAGCCAGAAACGCAGCGCGGCAGCGCGCAGCAGGACTGGCCAAGCGGCTTTTTCCGCCGGACTCAAGGGACGTTGCGCCGCATAAGCGCGCAGCAAGGCCAGGGTGCGCACTGGATCAAGCCGGGCCTGGGGGGTCATGCACCAGTCATTGGCCACGATGGCCAGATCGTATAGCCAGGAGTCGGTGCCGGCAAAATAGAAATCGATGACCCCACCCACCTGCGCCTGATCAAACAGGACATTATCCCGAAACAGGTCGGCGTGAATCGGGCCTCGTGGCAATTCATCAAAGCGGTGCTGACCTTGAAAAGCCAGCTCCTGACGCAGTAAGGTTTGCTGCTGCGGAGTCAGAAAGCCCTGAATCAGACGACCGGTGGCGTGCCACCAGGCGGGGCCACGCGGGTTGGGGTGTTGCCCTGGGTAACTGGCTGCCCCCAGATGCAGGCGTGCCACCAGAGAACCCATGGCCTGACAATGGGCGGGCTCTGGATCCATGCGCGATTGCCCCTGCAAGCGCGTGACCAGCGTAGCGGGTTTGCCACACAGGGTGGAAAACAGATGTCCCTGCCTGTCGGACAACGGCCGGGGGCAGGGCAAGTCGTGGGCGGCCAGATGGTCCATCAGATGTAGATAGTAGGGTAGTTCCTGGGGCTGAAGTTTTTCAAACAGGGTGAGGACGAAGCGTCCTTGCGTGGTGTCTACGAAGTAATTGGTGTTTTCGATCCCGGAGGAAATGGGAATCTGGGCTTGTACGGTGCCCACCGCATAGCCCGAAAGCCAGCGCGTCAGATCCGTGGGTGATACGGGAGTAAATACGGCCATTGATGAAGAGACGCTCGAAAACCTAGAACCGGAGAATGACCCAGCGGGGGACCTGAAATCCGGTGTCGAAACTATCGTATCGGCGCCAGACATTGGAGCCTTCTTCGTCCACCAGATAATAGGGTGGTCCCACTTTGGGGGTAACCTTAATTTTGTAGAGGCGTCCGTTGACGCGGTATTCCTCGAAAGTGGCGTTTTCGCGCTGGACGATGGTGACCTCCGGCTCCGGTGCGTTGGCCTCGGGCGACTCGGGAAGTGCTGCGCGCGGCGGTACCGGGTCGGGGCGTTCGGGGCCGTAATCGGGTGGTGGCGGAGCATCGGGCAGGGGGGTGGAACCCTCCGGGGCAGCCCATGTCAGGGCGCTGGCGCAAGACAGCACGGCTGTCAGCGCGAGGGCGTATCCAGGAAAATGACGGGCACGAAATGCGTTCATGGAAGGATTCTAGCAGTCCCCCGAGGGTTCGTGGGGTTTAACTGTGAATCCATCGCCCCAGGGACCCCCACCGGGCAAGGCATTGGCCAGATGGATACCGGCAAACCCAGATAGGCAGTATAATCTCCCGTTCGTTCCATCGAACCCGGTAAACCCATGCGCATTGGCCCCTACCTGCTGAAAAATAATCTTCTGGTGGCACCCATGGCAGGGGTCACGGATCGCCCCTTTCGGCAATTATGCAAGCAGATGGGCGCAGGGCTTGCTGTCTCGGAAATGGTGTCCTCTAATTCCTTGCTCTGGGGTTCCGAAAAAACCCGCCGGCGGGCCGATCATCGCGGCGAGGTAGAGCCCAAATCCGTTCAGATCGCCGGAGCCGACCCCCGATTGATGGCCGAAGCCGCCCGCTACAACGTGGATCAGGGGGCCCAGATCATCGACATCAACATGGGTTGTCCCGCCAAAAAGGTGTGCAATGTCATGGCCGGTTCTGCCCTGTTGCAAAATGAGCCCTTGGTGCAACGCATTCTGGAAGCCGTGGTGGCGGCGGTGCCGGTACCGGTCACCCTCAAGATTCGCACCGGATGGGATCGTTCCCAGCGTAATGCACTGTCCGTGGCCCGCTTGGCCCAGGCTGCTGGTATCCAGGCGCTGGCCATTCATGGTCGGACGCGGGCCTGCGGATATACCGGCGAGGCCGAATACGACACCATTGCGGCCGTCGTGCAGGCGGTGCAGATTCCCGTCATCGCCAATGGCGACATCACCTCCCCGCAAAAGGCCCGACAGGTGCTCCACTTAACCGGTGCCGCTGGGCTGATGATTGGCCGCGCGGCCCAGGGACGTCCCTGGATTTTTAGGGAAATCCAGCATTATCTGGCCACGGGAACCCTGTTGCCGGCTCCCGAAGTGCAAGAAATCCGACAGGTGATGGCCGGCCATCTGGAAGATCTGTATACCTTTTATGGCATCGAAACCGGCCTGCGGGTGGCACGCAAGCATATTAGTTGGTATACCCGGGGCCTGGCGGGTTCGGCAGCCTTTCGCCATGCCATGAATCAACTGCAGACCATTGGTGCGCAACGCCAGGCGGTGGATTTGTTCTTTCAACAGATTCTGGCGCAGGGGGCAACACGGCTCCACTATGCGGCCTCCGAGAGCTTCCTGCCAACCGGGAAGGCGCAGGCGCCAGCATCCCTTCTGGCCACGGAGGATTCCCGGGTGCTGGCCGCATGACTCAAACCGAATCCGAACTCTCGGCCTGTGTGCGCCGTCTGGTTCAGGACTATTTCCAGCATCTGGAGGGCGAACCTTGCACCGGGGTGCACGACATGGTTTTGGAAAGTGTGGAAAAACCCTTGCTGGAGGTGGTGCTGCAACAGACCCAAGGCAATCAGACTCTGGCCTCGGAAATTCTGGGCATCAACCGCAGCACTTTGCGTAAAAAAATACAGCGTTACGGAATAAAATGACCATCAAACGAGCATTGATCAGTGTATCCAACAAGCACGGTGCAGTGGAACTGGCGCGCGCCCTGCATGCCCTGCACATCGAAATTTTGTCCACCGGAGGAACAGCGCGCCTGTTACGGGATGAGGGGGTTCCCGTGGTGGAAGTTTCCAACTTCACCGGCTTCCCTGAAATGCTGGATGGCCGGGTCAAGACCCTGCACCCCAAAATTCACGGTGGCTTGCTGGGGCGCCGCGATCTGCGCAGCCACACGGAGGCCATGGCCATTCATGGCATCGAACCCATTGATCTGGTGGTGGTCAATCTGTATCCCTTTCGCGAGACCATTGCCAATCCGGAATGCACCCTGGAAGACGCTATCGAGAATATCGATATCGGCGGGCCGGCCATGGTGCGCTCTGGCGCCAAAAATTATCACCATGTGGCCGTGTTGACCGACCCAGCGGACTATAAGCCGGTATTGGCCGAACTCAAAAAAAACAAAGGTGGCTTATCCGATGCCACGCGCTTTCGCCTAGCGGTCAAGGCCTTTTCCCATACCGCCGAATACGACGGGGCCATTGCCAACTATTTGTCTGGGGTGGCGCAGGGGGCCGACTTCGATGGCTACCCCGAGCGACTGCATCTGACGTTCTACAAGCATCAGGCCCTGCGCTATGGCGAAAACCCCCATCAGTCGGGAGCCTTTTACCGGGAGCCCGCACCGGCAGCGGGTGTGCTGGCCCAGTATCAACAACTGCAGGGCAAAGAACTCTCCTATAACAACATCGCCGATAGCGATGCCGCCTGGGAATGCGTGCGCACTCTAGAGTCTGGCGCCTGTGTCATCGTCAAACACGCCAATCCCTGTGGCGTCGCCCTGGGGGCAACGCCCCGACTGGCCTATCAGGGGGCTTTTGCCACCGACCCCACCTCGGCCTTTGGCGGCATCATCGCCTTTAACCGCCCCGTGGATTTGGCAGTGGCCCAGGAACTGCTCAAGCAGTTCGTGGAAGTGTTGATCGCCCCGGAATACACCCCCGAGGCGTTGCAGGCGCTGGGCACCAAACCCAACCTGCGCGTCCTGCAACTCCCCTTGGGGGAAGGCTCCAATGGCTGGGACCTGAAACGGGTGGGGGGTGGATTGCTGGTGCAAACCCCGGATACCTCGGTGTTGGAGGCGGAGCGCCTGAAAGTGGTGACCAAACGCCAACCCGATGCGCAGCAGATGGCCGATCTGCGTCTGGCTTTTCATGTGGCTCATTTCGTCAAGTCTAACGCCATCGTGTTCTGCGCCCATGGGCGCACGGTGGGTATTGGTGCCGGCCAGATGAGTCGGGTGGACAGCACCCGCATTGCCCGGCGCAAGGCCGAAGATGCCGGTCTGTCCTTGCAGGGCAGTGTGGCGGCCTCCGATGCCTTTTTCCCCTTTCGCGATGGCATTGATGTGATCGCCGAGGCCGGCATTCGAGCCATCATTCAGCCCGGGGGCAGCATCAAGGATGCCGAGGTGATTGCTGCGGCCGACGAACAGGGTATGGCCATGGTGGTGACCGGCATCCGTCACTTTCGCCACTGAGGTTGCTATGAAAATTCTCGTGATCGGTTCTGGGGGACGCGAACATGCCTTGGCTTGGCGCTTGGCTCAGTCGCCGCGCGTGTCACGGGTCTATGTGGCACCGGGCAATGCGGGTACGGCGCAGGAGGAGGGGGTCTACAACGTGGCCTTGCAGGGTACGGCGCAATGGCTTGAGTTTGCACGCACCGAATCCATCGCCCTGACTGTGGTGGGCCCCGAAGCGCCCTTGGCCGAGGGCGTGGTGGATGCTTTTCGGGCTGCGGGCTTGGCTATTTTCGGCCCCACTCAGGCTGCAGCGCAACTGGAAGGATCGAAGGATTTTGCCAAGCAATTCATGCAGCGCCACGGCATTCCTACCGCCCGCTACCAAACCTTCGATGACACGCCGGCGGCTCACGCTTGGTTGGATCAGGTGGGCGCGCCTATTGTCATCAAAGCGGATGGCCTAGCGGCGGGCAAGGGGGTGGTGGTGGCTCAAACCCTGGAGGAAGCTCATCAGGCGGTGGACCACATGATGGGCGGGGCGCTGGGCGGCGCCGGACACCGGGTGGTCATCGAGGAATGCCTGCTGGGAGAAGAGGCCAGCTTTATCGTCATGGTCGATGGAGAACACGTATTGCCCCTGGCCACCAGCCAGGATCACAAGCGCCTGCAGGACGGCGACCTGGGTCCCAATACCGGTGGCATGGGGGCCTATTCCCCGGCGCCGGTGGTCACCCCGGCCCTGCACGGGCGCATCATGCACGACATCATTTTGCCCACGGTGCAGGGGATGCGCGCGGAAGGCCTGCCCTATACCGGCTTTTTGTATGCCGGGTTGATGATTACGCCTCAAGGCGAGGTCAAAACGCTGGAGTTCAACTGTCGCCTAGGCGACCCGGAAACCCAGCCCATCCTGATGCGCCTGAAAAGCGATTTGCTGACCTTGCTGGAACACGGGGTGGCAGGAACCCTGCACCAGGTGGAGGCTCAGTGGGATCGCCGTCCGGCCCTGGGAATCGTGCTGGCCGCAGAGGGCTATCCGCATCAACCGCAAATGGGCGATGTGATTCACGGCTTGCAGGAACCCCTGGCCGACACTCATGTGTTCCATGCGGGAACCCGACTTCAGGACGCTCAGGTGGTCAGCGCCGGCGGACGCGTGTTATGCGTCTGCGGCCTGGGCGACACACTGCGCATCGCGCGCCAACAGGCCTACGCCCGTTTACAACACATCCACTTCCGGGGACAACAGTTTCGCACCGATATCGGTTGGCGTGCGCTCAAGCATTGATGCCGGGTTGCAGGGCTAGGGCCGGTAAACCTGCCCGGACAGCAGGTCGGCAATGGTGGAGGGTCGGGCGCGCGCGCGCACTCGCCCCGGAATAACCCATACCCGCCCGGGCCAGCGTTGCTGGCAGGGCCGCGTGTGCCGGAACGGTCGTTTGCCGGCGGGGTTGGCACTGGTGGACACCAGAGCCATGCGCAAGGCGCGACACAGGGCCACGGCATCGGGATGGGCGTCTACCCGCAGCGCGATGCGCGCGGGGCCCCCCTGGGGTCGGGAGCGCCCGCGCAAGGCGGGGGGCACGCCCTTGGCGGCGGGCATGAGCCAGGTATGTGGTCCCGGCCAGCGGCTGAGACAGCGCGCTTGAAGTGTTGCCGGCAAGGGTTGATGCAAGCGGGCTAGGCGTTGTGGCGTGTCGGCAATCACGATGAAGCCTTTTTGCAGGGGGCGCTGTTTGAGGGCACGTAAACGCTTTAAGCCCAAGGCACTGCGTGGATCACAGCCCAGTCCAAAGACGGCCTGGGTGGCATAGGCAATGAGCCCCCCCTGGCGCAGATAGGCGCGCAGGGCACGGCGCGGGAAGGGCAGGCGGGGCACGGCAGCCGGCATCAGTGGGCGGCATCCCAATGGGGGCCATGACCCACGTCCACCCATAGGGGCACGGCCAGTTGCGCCACGCCCTGCATCAGCAACGGGATCTGTTCCAACACCGCCGCCAGCTCTTCTTGGGGCACCTCCAAAACCAGTTCGTCATGCACCTGCATAATCAGCAGGCTGTGCATCTGCTGCTCGGTCAGCCAGGCCTGTACGGCCAGCATGGCGCGCTTGATCAGATCGGCGGCGGTGCCTTGCAGGGGGGCGTTG